>NZ_JBNDHX010000045.1:0-28202 GCF_056755275.1 Leifsonia sp. HAY1-4F | reverse complement strand
TCCGTCGTCGGCAGCGTCAGATGTGTATAAGAGACAGAGGCAGGTCAGGCGGGTAGGCAGGTTAGGCGGGTAGGCAGGTCAGGCGGGGAGGCAGGTCAGGCGGCCAGACATGCAGGCGGGCCATCGGCCGGCGAGCCAGCCAGGTGGCCAGGTCGGTCCGGCCGGCCGGCCCGGCTCCCCTAGGGTGTGGATGTGCAGGAGGTGTGGACGTGAGCGAGCCAGGGCGTGCCCCGGGGGTGCGCGAGGTGGCCGCTGCGGCGGGCGTCTCGCGCCAGACGGTGTCGCGCGTGCTCAACGACCATCCGAGCATCCGGCCCGAGACGCGGGAGCGCGTGCTCGAGGCGATGACCGATCTGGACTTCCGCCCGAATCGCGCCGCGCGGATGCTGACGACGGCGCGCTCGCGGACGATCGGCGTGCTGGCTGCATCCACGTCCTCTCTGTTCGGGCCGGCCTCGAGCATCGACGCGGTGGAGCGTGCCGGTCGCGACGCCGGTTACACGGTCACCGTGGCGCATGCCGGGTCCCTCGACTCCGACGACCTGGAGGCTGCCCTCGACCACCTACGCGCGCAGGCCGTGGAGGGTGTGGTCGTGATCGCCCCGCAGCAGCGGGTGCAGGATGCGATGGCGCAGTTCTCGCTGTCCGTCCCCTCGGTCACGCTCCACGGGGCGGGCGGGGCCGGCGACGAAGGCGTCTTCGTGGACCAGGTGCTCGGCGCGCGACTGGCCACCCGCCACCTGCTCGCTGCCGGCCATCGGAGGATCGCGCATCTGACCGGTCCGGGCGACTGGACGGAGGCGCGGGCGCGACGCGAGGGGTTCCTGTCCGAGATGGCGGCGGCCGGCGCCGATCCGGTGGTCTCGCCCGAGGGCGACTGGACGGCGGCGTCCGGTGCCGCGATCGGCGCGGCCCTGGTAGGAGACCGGGCGATCTCGGCGGTGTTCGCCTCCAATGACCAGATGGCGCTCGGAGTGCTCTACGCGGCCCGGCTCGCAGGACGCGCGGTGCCGGACGAACTCGCCGTCGTCGGATTCGACGACATCCCCGAGGCCGCGTTCTTCGCCCCGCCGCTCACGACTGTGCGGCAGGAGTTCGACGAGCTGGGACGGCGGTGCGTCGCCCGGCTGGTGTCGCTCATCGAGGGCGGGGACCTCGGCTTCGAGGAGCCCGTTGCACCGGTGCTTGTCGTGCGCGACTCGGCCTGATGGCGTATGCTTCCTCTGTCAATGTGACCGGTCACAAAGGAGTGGATGCCATGCAGCCCGACGCCGCACCCGACGCCCGCGCACGCGAAGCCATCGCCGCCGGACGCACCGCCCTCGGCATCGAGCTGGGCTCGACGCGGATCAAGGCGTGCCTGGTGGATGCCGACGATCCGTCGGTCGTTCTCGCCGTCGGCGCCCACGAGTGGGAGAACTCCTACGTCGACCGGCGCTGGACCTACTCGCTGGAGGAGGTCTGGACCGGACTCCGCGCCGCCTACGCCGGCCTCGTCGCCGACGCCGAGCAGCGCCACGGCGTCGCACCGACGACCATCGGAGCGCTCGGCGTCTCGGCGATGATGCACGGCTACCTCGCCTTCGACGAGCGGGACGAGCTCCTCGTCCCGTTCCGCACCTGGCGCAACACCAGCACGGGCGCCGCCGCGCGCGAGCTGACCGAGCTGCTCGGGGTCAACATCCCGCTCCGCTGGTCGATCGCCCACCTGCACCAGGCCGTGATCGACGCCGAGCCGCACATCCCCTCGGTCCGCTTCGTCACCACCCTCGCGGGTTACGTGCACTGGCAGCTGACCGGCCGGCGGGTGCTCGGCGTGGGCGATGCGTCGGGCATGTTCCCGATCGACCCGGCCACGACGGACTACGACGACGCCCTCGTCGCCCGCTACGACGGCCTGGCCGCCGGCCGCATCCCGCCGCTGCGCGACCTGCTGCCGGAGGTGCTCTCGGCCGGGGAGCCGGCCGGCGAGCTGACCGCAGAGGGCGCCGCCCTCCTCGACCCGTCCGGCGCCCTGCGTCCCGGCGTACCGCTATGCCCGCCCGAGGGCGACGCGGGAACCGGGATGGTCGCGACCGCCTCGGTCGCGCCGCGCACCGGCAACGTCAGCGCAGGCACGAGCATCTTCGCGATGGTCGTGCTGGAGCGTCCACTCGCCGAGGTGCATGACGAACTGGATGTCGTGACCACGCCTGCGGGCGACCCCGTCGCGATGGTGCACTGCAACAACGGCGCCAGCGAGCTCGCGGAGTGGGCGGGCCTGTTCGGCCGGTTCGCCGCGGCCTCCGGCAGCCCTGCCGAGCCCGACGCCGTGTTCGAGACGCTGCTGCGCGAGGCTCTGACCGGCGAGGACGACGCCGGCGGCCTGCTCGCCTACAACCACCTGGCCGGGGAGCCGATCGCGGGCCTCGACGAGGGACGACCGCTGCTCGTCCGCACACCCGGCAGCCGTTTCACCCTCGGCAACCTGATGCGCGCCGAGGTGTACGGCGTCTTCGCGACCCTGGCGCTCGGGATGCGCGTCCTCGCCCAGGAGGGCGTGGCGCTCGACCGGATGCTCGCCCACGGCGGGGTGTTCCGCACCGCCGGCGTGGCGCAGCGTTTCCTCGCCGGCGCTCTCGACGCCCCGGTCTCGGTCGCGCACACCGCCTCCGAAGGGGGAGCGTGGGGGATCGCCGTGCTCGCCGCCTACCTCGGCTCGCGCGCCGGGACGGGTCATGACCTCGACACGTACCTGCGGGACAGCGTGTTCCGCGACGTCGCATTCGAGACCGCCGAGCCGAGCGCGGAGGATGTCGCGGGCTTCGCCGCCTACCTCGACCGCTACGACGCCGGCCTCGCCGTCGAGCGCGCAGCGGTCGTCGCGCTGCCGGACACTGCCAGCCCCGACGCAACCGCCCCCGCCACCCCGGAAGGAACCGACCAGTGACCCCCGCCGAATCCGCCGCCGTCCGCGCCGCCCGCGAGCGCGTCGCCGCCCTCCACGCCGAGCTCGTCCGTTACGGGCTCGTCGTCTGGACCGGCGGCAACGTCTCCGAACGCGTCCCGGGCGAGGGCTTCTTCGTCATCAAGCCGAGCGGCGTCGACTACGACGACCTGGCGCCCGAGAACATGATCCTCTGCACCCTCGACGGCGCGGTCGTCCCCGGCTCCCTGGGCTCCGAGCGCTCGCCCTCCTCGGACACCGCGGCGCATGCCTTCGTCTACCGGAACATGCCCGAGGTCGGCGGGGTCGTGCACACGCACTCGACCTACGCCACGGCCTGGGCGGCGCGCGCCGAGCCCATCCCCTGCGCCATCACCGCGATGGCGGACGAGTTCGGCGGCGACATCCCGGTGGGTCCGTTCGCGATCATCGGCGACGACTCCATCGGACGCGGCATCGTCCAGACCCTGACGGGGCACCGCAGCCGTGCGGTCCTCATGCAGAATCACGGCGTCTTCACCATCGGCAAGGACGCGCGGGATGCCGTGAAGGCCGCCGTCATGGCCGAGGACGTCGCGCGCACGATGCACATCGCCCGCCAGGGCGGTGACATCGTCCCCATCCCGCAGGAGGCGATCGACAGCCTCTTCGACCGCTATCAGAACGTGTACGGACAGAACCCGGAAGGATCCATCTCCTGATGCCGAAGCTCACCACCTCCCTCGATGTCTATGAGGTCTGGTTCCTGACCGGGAGCCAGCACCTGTACGGCCCCGAGACCCTCGCCCAGGTCGCCGACCAGTCGCGCGCCATCGCCGACGAGCTGGGCGCCTCCTCCGCTGTGCCGGTCCGCATCGTGTGGAAGCCGGTCCTCACCGACTCCGACGCCATCCGCCGCATCATGCTGGAGGCGAATGCCGACGACCGCGTGATCGGCGTGATCGCGTGGATGCACACCTTCAGCCCCGCGAAGATGTGGATCACGGGCCTCGACGCCCTCCAGAAGCCGCTCCTGCACCTGCACACGCAGGCGAACGTGGAGCTGCCCTGGGCCGAGATCGACTTCGACTTCATGAACCTGAACCAGGCCGCCCACGGCGACCGCGAGTTCGGCTACATCCTGACCCGCCTCGGGGTCCCCCGCACGACCGTCGCCGGCCACGTCTCCAACCCGGTCGTTGCTGCACGGGTCGGAACGTGGATGCGCGCCGCCGCCGGACACGCGGCCACCCGCACCCTGAAGCTCGCCCGCTTCGGAGACAACATGCGGTTCGTCGCCGTGACCGAGGGCGACAAGACGGAGGCCGAGCACGTCTTCGGCGTCCAGGTGAACACCTGGGGCGTGAACGAGCTCGCAGCGGCGGTGGCCGCCGCATCCACGGAGGCCGTCGACGCCCTGGTCGCCGAGTACGAGGAGCTGTACGACGTCGCGCCGGAGCTCCGCCGCGGCGGTGAGCGCCACCAGTCGCTGCGCGACGGCGCCGCGATCGAGCTGGGTCTGCGCTCCTTCCTGGAGGAGGGCGGCTTCGGCGCCTTCACCACCAGCTTCGAAGACCTGGGCGACCTGAAGCAGCTGCCCGGTCTCGCGGTGCAGCGTCTGATGGCCGAGGGATACGGTTTCGGCGCGGAGGGCGACTGGAAGACCGCGGTCCTGGTCCGCGCGGCCAACGTGATGGGCGCGGGGCTCCCGGGTGGCGCCTCCCTCATGGAGGACTACACCTACGACCTGACGCCCGGCGACGAGCGCATCCTCGGCGCGCACATGCTCGAGGTGAGCCCGTCCCTGTCGTCGGCCAAGCCGACCCTCGAGGTGCACCCGCTCGGCATCGGCGGCAAGGACGACCCGGTGCGCCTGGTCTTCACGGCCGACTCCGGTCCCGCGGTGGTCGTGGCCCTGTCGGACGTGCGGGACCGCTTCCGCCTGGTCGCCAACGTCGTGGAGGTCGTGGAGCCGTCGGCCCCGCTGCCCAAGCTCCCGGTCGGTCGCGCCGTCTGGAAGCCGGCGCCCGACTTCACCACCTCCGCCACCGCGTGGCTGGAGGCGGGGGCCGCGCACCACACCGTCATGAGCACGGCTGTCGGCGTCGAGGTGTTCGAGGACTTCGCCCGGATGGCACGCACCGAGCTGCTCGTCATCGACGAGTCGACCACGCTGCGGCAGTTCCGCCGCGACCTCGAGGGCAACGCGGCGTACTACCGCCTCGCCCGCGGGATCTGACGTCCCTCTCGTCGGAGGGCACCTCGTCGCACGCGTCATCGTGACCGCAACGGGGTGCCCTCCGGCGGGATCCGGTCAGGTACGGCGGAGCATCCGGAGGCCGGCGGGGATGGACAGTACCCCGACCGCCGCGACGAAGACCACCAGCACCGTGACCAGCGGCCAGAGGATGAGCGCGACACCGACGAGCAGGACGGGCAGCGCCAGGCCGATGTAGGCGATCAGGAAGATCGCCGCGAGCACCTCGCCCCGGCGCTCGGGAGCCGCCAGCGACGCCGCCACTGCGATGGCGGAGCGGAACTGCAGGCCGACGCCGGCGCCGGCCAGCACCCCGCTGACGACGAACGCCGCGAGGGATGCCGACAGCACGCCCGCCGCCAAGCCGCCGAGGCCGGCCAGCATGAGCGCCAGCGCCAGGATCAGTTGGGCGCGGGTACCCAGCCGGGCGAAGACGATCTGCGATACCGCGGAGGCGGCGAACACCGCGAACGGCACGAAGCCGGCCAGCAGGTGCGAGGTCTGGTGCAGCGTCCCGGCCAGCACGCTCGGCGCCAGAGACGTGAACAGCCCGAACACCGCGAAGCCGGCGAACGCGGCGACCGCCGCCGCGGAGAACGCCCCGCGCGCCTCCGCCGGGAGCGAGATGCGCTGCGGGCGGTACGCCGGCCGCTCCTCCGCGCGCTCGACCGTCTCCGGCACCAGCGCGACGGCGACGGCGGCCACGGCCAGGATCAGCAGGAACACCGCGTACGGCAGCACGAGCGGCTGCGGGAGCAGCTGGGCGAAGGCGCCGGCGATCAGGGGACCGAGCGCGAGGCCTCCCGTGTTGACGACGGTGGAGACGGTGCCCGCCAGGCGCGGACCGTCCTTCGGCCGCGCGACCGCCCGGAGCTCGCTCAGATGGGCGGTCGCGCTCGCAGTGAGCGCGCCGACTCCCACACCGGAGACGATCCGCGCCACGATGAGGCCGGCCACGTCGTTCCACACCAGGAAGAGCGCGGCGGCCACGATCTCGAGCAGTACCGCGATCAGCACCATCCGCCGCCGCCCGGCCCAGTCGCTGAGGTGCCCGATGAGGAAGAGGCTGGCGATGACGCCCACCGCGTACGCCGCGAAGATGACCGTCACGACCCAGGTCGGGAAGCCGTCCCGCGCCTGGTACAGCGAATACAGCGGAGTGGGGATGGTCGAGAATGCCATCACCGCGAGGAATGCTGCCGCGATGACCCAGAAGCCCGCGCCGTGACGGAGGCGGAAGCGGGCGGGGATGGTGTCGAGCGTGCTGGTCATGATCCGATGATGCGCCCCGGGCATCCATCGGGCCCAGCGGAAATAACCGATGGAGAGAATCGGTCCGGCCGATAGTAGGATGACGGCGTGGACACCCGGCAGCTGGAGTACTTCGCGGCGGTGGCCGACGAGCTGAGCTTCACCCGCGCCGCCGAACGCGTCTTCGCGGCCCAGTCGACGGTGTCCGGCGGCATCCGGAGCCTCGAGCGCGAGCTCGGCGCCGAGCTGTTCGAGCGGGACGCGCACGGCGTGCGGCTGACCGAGATCGGGGAGGCGGTGCTCGCGGAGGCGCGCGCCACCCTCCAGAGCCTGGAGCGGATGCGCGAACAGGCAGACCGCGAGGGTCCGATGCGCGGCACCGTGCGCGTCGGCATCTTCACGAACCTGACCACGATCGATCTGCCCGGCATCATGGGCGAGTTCCATGACCGGCACCCCGAGGTCGACCTGCGGCTGGGTCCCTCCCCGAGTGGGTCGGCCGGCCTGGTCGAGGACGTGCGGCAGGGCCGGATCGACATCGCGTTCCACGGCCTGCCCGATGCGGTGCCCGACCTCGCTACCCGGCCGCTCGTCGATTCGCCCTTCCTCGCCGTGCTGCCGGAGGACCACCCGCGCGCAGGCGACTCTTCGGTCTCGCTGGCCGACCTCGCGGACGAGTCCTGGGTGGATGGGCGGCCCGGCTTCGGCAACCGCACCACCCTCGACCGCGCCTTCAGCGCGCTCGGTCTCACGCGCCGGATCCCCACCGAGCTCGCCGACCTCGGCGAGATCCCCCGGTTCGTCGCCGCGGGCCTCGGCGTCGCCGCCCTGCCCGAGCTGACCATCCTCCCTGCGCCGGGCGCCGTCGTCCGGCCGCTCGCCGAGCGCGTCGACTGGCGGCTCAGCGCGATCGCCCGCCCGCGCTCCGGTCGCGCGGCCGAGGCCCTGCTCGCGCTCCTGGCGGAGCGCATCCCGGGTCAGCCCAGCCAGCGGTACTCGAGCTCGGGGCGGCCGGGGGTTCCGTAGCGGGGCGAGCGCGAGATCCGCTCGGTGTCGGCGAGGTGCTCCAGGTAGCGGCGGGCGGTGACGCGGGACAGGTGGAGCGGCTCCGCCACCTCCACCGCGGAGAGCGGCCGGTCGACGCCGCGGAGGTACTCGACCACCGCCTGCAGGGTGGGTTCGGACAGGCCCTTGGGGAGCGGGACGTCGGCCGGCGTGCGAAGCGAGGCGAGCATCCGGTCGACGTCGTCCTGCGTGGCGTGCGCCGAGCCGCTTTCGAGCCGGCGCCGGTAGTCGAGGTACGTCTGCAGCTTCGCGGCGAAGGTCGCGAACGCGAACGGTTTGATGAGGTACTGCACGATCCCGACCGACACCGCGGAGTGCACCATGTCGATATCGCGCACGGCCGTGATGGCGATGATGTCGACCGCGATCCCTGCCGACCGGATGCGCCGCGCGATGTCGATGCCGGTGCCGTCCGGGAGGTTCATGTCGAGCAGCACCAGCTCGATCGGCTCGGACGTGAGGGAGGCGCGGATCGCCGCGAGCGCCGCGGCGGCCGTCCCGACGACACCGGCCACGGCGAAGCCGTCCAGCCGGGCGAGGTAGCTGGCGTGCGCTTCGGCTGCGAGCGGATCGTCCTCGACGACCAGGGTGTGGATCATGCGGCCACCGCCCAGCGCGCCACGAACTCCGTGGGAGGTCCCTGCCGCAGGTGGATACTGCCGCCGTTGGACTCCAGCAGCTCGCGCACGAGCGCCAGCCCGAATCCCCGTCCCGTGGGGCCGCTCGGCTTCGTGGAGAACCCGCGGGTGTAGATCCGGTCGGCCACCGTCGCGTCCACCCCGCCGCCGCTGTCCGCGACGGTCAGCTCGAGCATCCCTTCGGCACGGTCGGCGATCAGGGTCACCCGCACCCAGGACGGACCTGCGCTCTCGGCGGCCGCATCGATCGCGTTGTCGACGAGGTTGCCGACCACCGACACCAGATCGACGGGGGAGAGGCGCGAGTCCGGCAGTCCCTCATCCACCGCGACCTGGAGCTCGACCCCGCGTTCGGCCGCTTGCGCCACCTTGCCGAGCAGCAGCGCGGCGACCGCCGGCTGGTTGGCGGCGCCGAGCACGTCGTCGGCGAGCGACTGGCTGCGTTCCACCTGGTCCGCGATCAGCTCGATCGCCTCCTCCGGCCTCCCCAGTTCCAGCAGCGAGACGACCGTGTGCAGCCGGTTCGTGTACTCGTGGCTCTGCGACTGCAGCGCCTCCGTCAGGGTGCGCACCGACTCCAGCTCGCCCGCAAGACGCTGCACCTCGGTGCGGTCGCGGAGCATCGTGAGTGTGCCGAGCGCCTGTCGCGAACCGCCGGCCGGAGTCGCCGGCTCCTGATTCACGACGATGAGCCGCCGGCCCGCCACATACGTCTGGTCGGTCACGCGGCCGCCGCCGGAGATCACTTCCGCGATCGCGGCCGGCAGCTCCAGCTCGCTCACCGGCACCGGCTGCTGATCGCCGGAGGCCGGCGGGAGGTCGAGCAGGTCGGCGGCCTCGTCGTTGTAGAGGACGACGCGCCCCTTCTCATCGGTGAGGATGAGCCCCTCCCGCACCGAATGCAGCACCGACTGGTAGTAGGTCACCATCCGCGAGAGCTCCGTCGGCTGCATGGCGCCCGTCACCCGCGAGAGGAAGCGGCGGGCCAGCATCGCGCCGAGGGTGCCGATCAGCACCAGCAGCACCGCGCCGGCAAGGACGAACGGGATGCGCGCGGCGACCGACGACGTCACGTTGCTCTCCGTCACGCCGGCCGCGACCATCCCGACGACTGTGCCGTGGTCGAGTACCGGGACGACCGCCCGGACCGACGGTCCGAGGGTCCCCGTATACGTCTCGGTGAGGGTCCGTCCCGCCTGCGCAGGGGCGATCGTGCCGATGTACTTCTTGCCGATCTCCGCCGGGTTGGGATGCGTGAAGCGGGTGCCCGACGGATCCATGATCGTTACGAAGTCGACGCCCGTCGCGTGCATCTCCTCGAGGGCGAGAGGTTGCAGGCGTGCGGTCGGCTGGGGCGCCTGGACGCCGGAGACGACGGCAGGGTCGTGCGCGAGCGTGGAGGCGACGGCCAGGCTCACGCGGGTCGCCGTCTCGTTCGCCGACTGGCGGGAACTCAGCCACAGGATGAGCGTCAGCGCGCCGGCGACGACCAGCACGGCGACGAGCTGCAGCGCGAAGATGCGGCTCGCGATGCTCCATCGCCGTCGTGCCCGGACCATTCCGACCTCGATCCTCCGGTGATCAGTATGACCACAAATAGCGCCGCCCGGTCCGCATCCGCAGGCTGATGGTGCACCACCTCAGGTGGATCAGGCACAACGACGTTCCGATCGAATGGACCATCCCATGCTAAAGAAGCCCGGCGCCCGCCGCCGAATCAACCGAAACCACTACCTCTACTTCGCCGTCATCGTGGCCGTGATCGCCGGGGCCATCGTGGGTATCGTCGCCCCGGCGTTCGCCGTCACGCTTCAGCCGATCGGCACCGCCTTCGTCGGCCTCATCAAGATGATGATCGCGCCGGTGATCTTCTGCACGATCGTCATCGGAGTCGGATCGATCGCCAAGGCGGCCACGGTCGGGAAGATCGGCGGACTCGCGCTCGGCTACTTCCTGGTGATGTCGACCTTCGCGCTGGCGATCGGCCTGGTGGTGGGCAACCTGCTGCACCCCGGCGCCGGCCTCCACCTCCAGGGGATCAGCTATAAGGCCACCGGGGAGGCGGTCTCGGGCACCGACTTCATCCTCGGCATCATCCCCGTGTCGCTGTTCTCGGCATTCACCTCCGGCAGCATCCTGCAGGTCCTGCTGGTGGCGCTGCTCGTCGGCTTCGCCGTCCAGGGCCTCGGCGCGCGCGGCGCCGGCATCGTCAAGGCCATCACGAGCCTGCAGGCCGTCGTCTTCCGCATCCTGTCGATGATCCTGTGGCTGGCTCCGGTCGGTGCGTTCGGCGCCATCGCGGCCGTCGTGGGCGGCACGGGAGCGGGCGCGCTGGTGAGCCTCGCGACCCTCATGATCGGCTTCTACATCACCTGCGCGATCTTCATCGTGGTCGTGCTCGGCCTGCTGCTGAAGGCCGTCACGGGAGTGAACATCTTCTCGCTGCTCAAGTACCTGCGCCAGGAGTACCTGCTCATCGTCGGCACCTCCTCCTCCGAGGCGGCCCTGCCGCGGCTCATCGCCAAGATGGAGCACCTCGGCGTCTCCCGCTCGGTCGTCGGCATCACCGTCCCGACGGGCTACTCGTTCAACCTGGATGGCACGGCCATCTACCTGACGATGGCGTCGCTGTTCATCGCCAACGCCATGGGCACGCCGCTCGCCCTCGGTGAGCAGATCGGCCTCCTCCTCTTCATGGTGATCGCCTCGAAGGGTGCCGCGGGCGTCACCGGAGCCGGCCTCGCGACCCTGGCCGGCGGACTGCAGACGTACCGCCCGGACCTGGTCAACGGCGTCGGCGTCATCGTCGGCATCGACCGGTTCATGTCCGAGGCGCGTGCGGTGACCAACTTCACCGGCAACGCGGTCGCCACCCTCATCATCGGACGCTGGACGCGGCAGATCGACGCCGAGCAGGTCCGCCTGACGCTCTCGGGCGCACGGCCGTTCGACGAGGAGACCATGGGCGAGGACCACGGCCTGCCGCCCGTCGAGGCACCGGTCGCGACGCCGGTCCCCACCACCGCCAACCTCCACGCGATCGTCGGCACCACCCCTGCGGACACGCAGCTGGAGGAGTCGGCCGGCGGCCGGAACCGATGACCCACCTCACGGAGAGCCGCGCAGACACCGCCCACCCGGTGGTGCCTGCGCGGCTCGCGCGCTCCTGGCACCTGGTCTCCGGACTCCGGCTCGACGATGCTGCCGCATCCTCAGCGGATGCCGTCGTGATCGACCTCGAGGATGCGGTCCCGGCGACCGAGAAGGAGTCCGCCCGTCAGGCCGCGGCCCGCTTCCTGGATGACCGGCCCGCCTGGGTCCGCGTGAACGACGTCACCTCGCCGCACTGGGCGCACGACGTCCGCGTCATCGGGGCGTCGCACGGTCTGCTGGGGATCATCCTGGCCAAGGTGGAGTCGGCCGCCGACGTCGAGCGGGCCGCCCTGGCGCTGGCGCGGGGAGCGAAGATCGTCGCGCTCATCGAGAGCGCGTGCGGCCTCGAGGCCGCCTCCGAGATCGCCCGGCAGGAGGGTACATTCCGGCTGGCTTTCGGGTCGGGTGACTTCCGTCGCGACACCGGGATGCACGATGACCCGGTCGCCCTCGCGTACCCGCGTTCGCGGCTCGTGGTCGCCAGCGCCGCGGCCGGACTCCCCGGACCGATCGACGGGCCGACCCTCGCGGACTCGCTCGACCGGGTGTCCGAGGCGACCAGCGCCTCCCGGGCCCTCGGCATGACCGGCAAGCTGATGCTGCGCTTCGCCCACGCGGCCGCCATCAACGAAGCGCTGAGCCCGTCGCCGGCGGAACTCGCCTGGGCGGAGGCCACCGTGGAGGCGGCGACCGACGGATCCGCCATCGACGGAAGCTACCTGCCGACCCTCGCCCGCGCCCGGGCGACGCTGACACTGGCCGCCGACCTCGGACTCGCGCGCCGCTGACGGGTCGGGCGCGGCCCGGCGCGGTTGCGATCGAAGGAGAATCGGGCCCGGATCTCCTTCGAATGGCAGTACTGAAGGAGATTCGGCGCTCAGCCGTGCGAATCTCCGACGGTGGCGAGAGAGTTTTCGACGGGCGATTCGACCGCCGCCCCGGCGTCCACCGGCTACAGCCGGTCCTCGAAGAACGCGGCCGAGGCGGCCGCGCGCACCCGGTCGGACAGCCGGAGACGGCCGTCATCGCGCGGTCGCGCCTCGAACGGATGCGCGGCGGCGGGCCCGGCGAGGCGGTAGCGCTGCTCCGCATCCACTCGTCCGCGCACCTCGGAGTACTCGCCGCCCGGGAGCCGGACGATCCGCCCGGTCTCGTACCCGTGGAGCAGGATGTCGCGGTCGCGCTTCTCGAGCGCCAGGCAGACGCGCCGGGTCAGCACGAAGGCCGCCACCGGGCCCAGCACGACGAGCGTCTGATACGCGGCGACGACGAGCTCCACGCTGACGTGGAAGTGCGTGGCGACGAGATCGGCGCTCCCGGCGCCCCACAGCGCGCCGTAGAAGACGAGGGAGGCGACGCCGAGCGCGGTGCGGGTCGGCTCGTTGCGCGGCCGGTCCAGGAGGTGATGGTCGCGGTGGTCGCCCGTGACCCACTCCTCCACGAACGGGTAAAGCGCGATGGCGAGCAGGAACAGGCCGACGACGGCGAGCGGCACGATGATCGCGAGGCTCCAGGTGCGGCCGAGCCACACCACCTCCCAGCCCGGCGGGACCAGTCGCAACGCGCCGTCGAGGAACCCGGTGTACCAGTCCGGCTGGCTCCCGGCCGACGCGTCGCCGGGCGACGACGGCCCGTACAGCCAGACGGGGCTGATCGTCACGGTCGCGGCGACGAGGACGATCCCGCCGGTGGTGAGCGCCAGGAGGCCGCCGGCCAGCGCCGCGAGATTCGGCCAGACGGGCACGCCGACGATCCGCTCCTCGCTGCGTCCCGGCCCGGCGAACTGTGCGGGCTTGTGCGCAGCGGCGCTCCATGCTCGCCCGGCCAGGAGCACCACCAGGAGGGCGGGCACCAGGGCGACGTGCAGCGGGTACAGGTTCTCGATGATCCGCCCGGGGAATTCGCCGCCGAACAGCAACGCGGACATCCACGTCCCGATCACCGGGATCCCGAGGACGATGCCTTCCACGATCCGGAGGCCCGTGCCGGAGAGCATGTCATCCGGGAGGGCGTATCCGCTCCACCCGCCGAGCAGCGCGGTGAGCAGCAGGCCGAAGAGCAGCAGCCAGGCGAACCGGCGGGGACGCCGGAACGCGCCCGTGAAGAACGAGACCGCGAGCTGCAGGATGATCGCCGCCGGCAGCAGCAGCGCCGCCCAGTGGTGCGCTTGCCGGATCAGAAGCCCGCCGGGAACCTCCCACGAGATGGCGAGCGTCGACTGGAACGCCTTCGACATCTCGGCGCCGGCGAGCGGCGTATAGGGGCCGGTGTAGGTCACCCGGGTGCTCGACGGCGTGTAGCCGAACAGGAGGAGGAAGCCCGTCACGAACAGCACGAGAACGCAGGCGAACGCGACGACGCCGAACATGCTCGTCCAGTGCAGTGGCGCCCGCCGCATCCCGAGCTCGTCCCGCAGTGCCCGGACGCGCCTGCCGAGCGCACTGCCCGACGCGACCCTCGAGAGCCGCAGCGTGAGGGTGGGGCGAGACGTCCCGCGTGTCCGGCGCATGAGTGCCTCCTGTCCGACCAGCACATGCCTTCACTGCTATGACCGGACAGAGCCCTCGTTTGTGACATCGAGCTGGAAAGTCACTCCGTTGCGTCGCCCGGCACAGGCAGGTGTTCCAGCTTCTCCGGGTTGAGTGTCCACAGGAGGTGGCGGATTCCCTCGCCCGTGACGTCGAGAGCCAGGTGTGCGACCACGGCGCCGTCGCGCACGAGCACTGCAGCGGGCGCACCGTTCGAGTCGACGATGTGGATGCTCCCCTCCCAGAACCGGGTGTGGAAGGCGCGCAGGTACTTGGCCACGCGTTCGCTCGAGACCACCGGGATGCGGGAGGCGCGCGCCAGGCCGCCGCCGTCGGAGTAGCTGACGATGTCGTCGGTGAACATGCGCTCCAGCTCCGCGATGTCGCCGGACTGCGCCGCCTGCAGGAACGCGGCGAGCATCCGCCGCTGCTCGGCCTGATCCACCTCGCGCCCTCGCTGCTCCTCGGCGAGGTGCTTCCGGGCCCGGCTCACCAGCTGCCGCGCGTTCGCCTCCGAGCCCTGGATGATGTCGGCGATCTGCGCGTAGGAGTAGTCGAACGCCTGCCGGAGCACGTAGGCGGCCCGCTCGGTCGGCGGCAGTTTCTCCAGCAGCAGGAGCACGGCGGAGCTGAGCGCCTCCGCCCGCTCCGCGCCCAGCAGGGGGTCGGCAGTCGTGTCCACCGGCTCCGGCAGCCAGGGCCCGATGTAGGTCTCGCGCCGCGCTCGTGCGGACGTCGCCTGGTTGATCGCGAGACGGGTCGCGGCGGTCGCCAGGAATGCGGCCGGCTCGCGGACTTCCGAGCGGTCGGTCCGCTGCCAGCGCTCCCAGGTGTCCTGCACGATGTCCTCGGCATCGGCCACAGTTCCCAGCATCCGGTACGCGATGCCGAACAGACGCGGCCGCACGGCCGAGAAGGTCCGTGCGGCTGCGTCGAGGTCGTCGTCCTGAGCGGTCTCGGCGGGCATGCCCCGATGCTAGCGAGCATCCTCCAGCCAGCGGGAGTAGCTCGTGCTCGCCAGTCGGTGCTCGCCGATCGCGGGGTCGTTGCCGGGAGTCAGCGAGCGATCGTCGACCGTGCCGCCGAAATAGCCGGCGTGCGGGTCGGTCACGACCGTGCGGGTGTCGCCGCGTGCGGCGAGGTGTCGCCGCGCCAGGTCGTCCAGCCGCAACGGCTCCGGTCCGGCGACTTCGATGACTCCATTGAGAGGGGCGGCGACCGCGGCGTCCGCCAGTGCACTCGAGACGTCCCGCGCCGCGATCGGCTGCATGAGCACATCCGAGAGGACGGCGGTGTCTCCGTGGGTCGCTCCGTCCGTCAGCGCGCCGATGAACTCGAAGAACTGCGTCGCGCGCACGATCGTGAACGGGACTCCGCTCTCCCGGACGATCCGCTCTTGCTCGACCTTCGCTCGCATGTAGCCGATGTCGGGCATCCGGTCGGCGCCGACGATGGAGAGCACCACATGGTGACGGACGCCCGCCTCCTTCTCGGCGGCGACCAGATTGGTCGCCGAGCGCTCGAAGAACTCCAGCACCGGGCCGTCCTCGAACGACGGCGCGTTCGGGGTGTCCACCACCACCTCGGCGCCGCGCAGCACGTCCGCGAGGCCCTCTCCGGTCACGGTGTTCACGCCGGACGACGGCGATGCCGCGACAGCGTCGTGCCCGCGCTCCCTGAGCAGCTCGACCACTCTTCCTCCGATGAGTCCGGTGCCACCGATGACGACGATCTTCATGTCCTTCTCCGTTCCGGCCGCGGTCGATCCGGGGCCACCAGCTCTGACCGGGGAGGGGCGACGGATGTGACACGGATGAACGTCATTCCGCTCGTGCCGGGGTGAACCGGCCTTCGTCGCCCGCGGCGGGTGTCAGTGCGGCTCAGGATCCCGTCGGGGCCTCAGCGACCTCTCGCGTCGCGGCTCCGGGCGTGCGGCGCGCCAGCGCGCCGACCGCCACCGCCGCGACGCCGACACTGATCAGCGCCCCGAGCAGGAGCGCCGATCCCTCGCCCGGGAGGAGGCCGCCGGCCTGCAGGCCCAGTGCCACGGCCGCGACCGGCACGCCCAGCTGCCCGGCGGACACGACGGCCTGACTCCAGGGCAGGCCCGCGGCCCGGGATGCGGTGTGCGCGATCACTGCGCTCGCGCCGAGGGCCACGCCGAGCAGCACCATCCAGGGGTGGCCGCCGAGGTCTCGCAGGTCGAGCGACGCTCCCAGCCAGACGAAGAAGAGGGGACCGAAGAAGCCCTCCGTCATCCCGAACAGCTGCCGGGCGAGCCGATGAGGCTCCCCTATCGCCGAGAGCACGAGGCCCAGCGCGAACCCGGCCAGCATGATGGAGAGCTGCACCGTCTGCGCGATCGCGGCGAAGACGAAGAGCACGAGCATGCTCAGCCGGAGCTCGAGGGCGAAACGCCGCCGCTCCGAGAAGGCGTGCATGCGTCGGCGCAGGCCGTTCCGGTCGAGCCGTGGCAGCACGACGACCAGTGCGATCGAGACCGCCGCGATCACGACCGCACCGATTGCCGCGGGGCCCGCATCCTGGGGAGCGACGGCGAACGGGAGGGCGACGATGCAGACCAGGTCGGCGACCGCGATCTGGGCGATCAACTGGCCGAGCCCTGCCGACGTGAGCCCCACGGATCCCAGCATCGGCAAGACGACGGCAGCGGACGACGACGCGAGCACCACGGCGTACATCGCCGCGTGCCCGGTCCCGAAGGCCGTCGCCAGGACGACGCCGAGGATCGCGGCCGCCGCACCCGCGATGGCCGCTCCCGCGAGGCCCGGGAGCCCGACCGTGGAGCGGAGGCGCGGGTCGCGCAGCGGGATCTGCGACCCGACCACCACCATCGTCAGGCCGAACCCGATGTTCGCGAGCAGCCGGAACGCGTCGGTGTGCGGATCCACCAGGCGCAGCCCGGTGTCGCCGATGAGCAGTCCCCCGGCGAGCTCGCCGACGACGACCGGGACGCGCCACGCCGCCCTCGCCGAGAGCACGGGCCCGAGCAGCCCGATCGCCACGATGAGGGCGAGGGAGGCGGCGGTCACCCGGCGTGCTCGACGTGCGCGTCCGGGCCGGGGACGACGACGGCCGTGTGGTCGGCGTCCTCCCAGCGGACGACGTAGGGCGGCTCCCCTTCGTTCCCGTGCACCTCGACGATGACCCCGATGCGTTGTTTCCCGGCGACACTCCTCGACATGACGATCAGGCGGTCTCCGACTGAGGCCTGCATGCGCCCACCTCCTCGATGCGGATGACCCCAGAATGCTCGCTCCGCACCCCTCCCGCAAGCGTCCCATCCCTGCTCCCTCACCCCCACCGTCGAGTACACGAAGACTGCACGCTGCGGCGGCGTGTCGCGTGCAGTCTTCGCGTACTCGATGGCGGGGCTGGCGATGGTGGGGCTTTCTGCGAAGTCGCTCACAGTGGTGGCGGGGGAGAGGCCTCGCGTGCTTGCCTGGCGGCATGGCAGCGGTGAAGCGCGTGATCGTCTTTCTGCAGGAGAACAAGACAACCGACTTCTACTTCCCCACCCTCGCCGAGTGGGGCGCACAGGTGGCGAACAACGGCGGGTTGCGCACGACGGCCCCGGATTTCGACCAGCCGCACGATCGCAACGCCTGGGTGCACTACCGCATGGGGGACTATCCGGCCGAGCCCATGCAGCTCGACAACGACCAGCTCATCCCGTACTACAGCTGGCTCGCCAAGACCTTCGTCTTCAGCGACCACAACTTCGGCTCCGGCTCCAACTCGACCCCCGGCCACATGCTGGCGATCGGCGGCCAGATGCCCACCCTCAAGAACCCGCCGTTCGTCGGACCGCATCCGGTGTGGAACCTGC
The DNA here is from genome assembly GCF_056755275.1 of Leifsonia sp. HAY1-4F. Classification (NCBI taxonomy): domain Bacteria; kingdom Bacillati; phylum Actinomycetota; class Actinomycetes; order Micrococcales; family Microbacteriaceae; genus Leifsonia; species Leifsonia sp. HAY1-4F. Next base: position 10,555 of record NZ_JBNDHX010000045.1, on the reverse strand, counting down.
CCTCCATCTTCAGCGTCGCCGAGAAGGCCGGCGTCAGCTGGGGGGCCTTCCCCGACCAGGACGGGTACCCGACGAAGTTCTACACCACCCTCACCGAAGCGCCCGGAAACGCCAACCTGCACCCGCCGTCGCAGTTCATCCCGATGGCGAAGGGAGGGACGCTGCCCGACATCTGCTACGTCTGGTCGCCCGCGGGCTACGACGAGCATCCCCCGTTCACAAGTGCGCCCGACTACCTGACCAAGGGGCAGGGTCTCGTCTGGCAGCGGGTGCAGGCCGTGATCGACGGCGGAGGCTGGGACGAGACCGTGTTCATCCTCACCTGGGACGACTGGGGTGGATACACGGACTCCGTCCCGACGCCCACCATCGAGACCGTGCCGGACGCCCTCCACCCGGACGGCTTCCCGATCATCGGCGGCTCGCGCATCCCGCTGCTGATGTTCGGCGGCGCCGTGCCGCAGGCCATCGACCCCGAGTGGCACTCGCACGCGTCCATCCCGAAGACCATCTGCGACCTGCTGGGCCTCGGCACGTTCGGTGTGCCCCGAGTGGATGAGGCACCATCTTTGGCGCAGCTCGTCCAGCCTGGACTCGGCCGGCCGGTGCCGCCGGCGCCCGGAAGCGCGATCACCCAGCCGACCCCTCCCTCGCCACGGCCGACGCCCGTGGAGCCGAAGCCGTGGCCCGGGCCCCTCGACCAGCCGCTGCCCGCGCTGGTCACCCTCGACGGCAGCTCCGTCCGCGCTCCGACCGACGGCCTCGTGCGGAAGTCGCCGCCGAAGGCGCCGGTCGCGCCGCCGGCGTGATGGGCTGTGCTTGCTCGCGGCCTTCGCGATCGAGTGGTCGCAACACGCCGTATGGGCGGGCTGTGACACGGCGTGTTGCGGCCCCTCGATGGCGCGCGAGCGGACGAACCGCTATTCGACGGTGACGGTCGTGGAGCGATGCGGCGGCAACGGAGAGAGCGAGGCCGGACTGTCTGCTCGCGGGCGTCCCCGGAAGAGACGCGCCGATTGCCACGCGGATTGAGTCGGAGCGGTGACGCGCGCCGGCTAGAACTTGTCGGGAGAATCCACGGATTCGCCGACGGTGATCTCCGGGGCTACGTTCGGGTCAGCGTCGACGGAACCGATGAACGACATCAGCTCGGGATCGCTGAAGAACGTGTTGAACGCGTCCGCGGACTCCCATTCGTCGACGATGAGGACGTATCCGTCCCCGGAGGCGAATTGATGGTGGAGGGCGCCTTGCTGCCGCCCCATCTCCGCGATCCTTCGGTAGTCGTCCGCGCGTTCGGTGAGCGATCTCTTGAACGCGCTCACATCGGCGGAAATCTTGACGGCGACAATGACAGACATAGCGATGACCTCCTAGGGCCCCCGATTCGGAGCCGATAGTACCGCCAGCCGCGACGACCGGCAATAGACCAGAGCGTGCCTTCGCTACGCACGGGCCCGGCTCGGGGGCGACGCCGTCGAGAAACGACACTTTGCTCAAGAAGTGACAGTTGGTGTCACGTTTCAGGCTAGTTGGGCTGTCTCAACCTAGTTGGGCGCGACCAGTCGGGCTACTAGTCCCAGCAAGTGCCGGGGCGACCTCCGCCGTTATGCTTTTCCGGTGAAGGCACGCGCGTTACGCCGACTTGAGCAGGTACCAAAGAGCCGACGTGGGAAGCTGCTGTCCGAGGGACTCACGATGCTCACCGACCATGTGACCGAACTCGCACGCGACAGCGAAGTCCTTCTACAGTCCTGGAGGCCGAGAGGAAAAGCGATCCTGGACGCGGTCCGCGGCGAAGGAGCTGCGAAAGCCCTAATCCTGCTCGACCTCATTCGGCACGGCAGGGAAGACGCACCAGCTCGCAAGACCTTATTGGCAGCTTTCGGCGACCACGTCGCCCGGGGGATCTACATCACCGTCGCAGCTGGGAGCCCAGCAACCTTGTTAGAGGTGAGAGACCGTGCCGACCTTCTGCGGCGAATGGACGTTCAGAACGAGATCGAGGCGGCGCGCGAGGAGGCCTTCTACGTCGACTATGTGAGTTACGACGAAGGCGACCGATGGATCTCACCTAAGGAGCGGTACCCTTCCACTCCTTGGCCAGCAAACGTTTGCGACGCGGCTCATCCAATCGATGGCTCGGCTTGGTGTGTTCACGCCTGAGGGCGCATCAGATCCGACGACGCATCGGTGAACGCTTTGGCCAGAACGCCGGCAGGGTCGACAATATGAGGTGCGGTCATCGTGATGACTCCGTTCGAGAGGGTTGTAGGAGATCCTCGAAGGATCACACGGTGACCGCACTCACGTCGTGAACGACGAGCCGGACCATCGTGCGCTACACCACTATGCGGACTCAACTAGTGCAGGTCTTATTGGCGGGAGAGTTTGATGGTCACGGGCCGGTCGCGACGCTAGGCGGCGGGGCCGCCGTCGCGGCCCGTTGCCGTACGACGTCGTCGGTTCCACGGTGCCGCGTCGGGGGTCAGGTGGAGCAGCAGCGCCACGCAGATGAAGCCGAAGCCGAGCAGCGGCTGGATGAGCGCGAGAGCCGCGGCGACGGCGAACAGTCCGAGAGCGATCAGCGAACGGCGGCGCGCGTGGCGGTAGACCTCGCGGCTCACCTCGCTCGACGCCCTCAGGATTTCCCGCTCGAACACGTTGTACAGCCCGTCGGTGACCACGAACAGCGCGGCGTAGAGGATGACAGGGACCGCAGCCAGCTCGGTCCGGGCGATCCAGGCGGTGGCGAAGGGCAGCAGGGACACGCAGAAGAGATGAGCGAAGTTGACCCACACCAGGCGGAGGGTGATGGCATCCACGTACCCCATCAGGTAGTGGTGGTTGATCCAGATGATGGCGATGAACAGGTAGCTGACGACGTAGCTGACGAAGGTCGGCCACAGCGTCAGCAGTGCAGCGAAGGTCGGGGCCTCCGGGGGCCGCAGTTCCAGCACCATGATCGTGATGATGACCGCGAACACCGCGTCGGTGTACGCCGCGAGCCGCGAACCGGTGCTCGGCCTTCTCACTCGCTCACTCCCGGGACCGGACGTCGAGGCCGAGGTCCGCGAGGACCTTCACCGCGCCGTCCCGGCCTCCTTCGAAGTCCGCCGGCCGGAGGGCCGTGCCGGTCGCGTGCTCGTACGCGACCCCCAGGATCGCCTTCGGCGGGTATAGCCGTCCCTTGAGGTGCAAGTCGTAGGTGGTGGTCGGGCGGTACCCGCTGGTGGCGTAGAACTGGTCGGCGCCCAGCCGGTCGAACTCGCCGACGGCGAATTCCACGTCCGCCCGGGTGACCGGTGTCCAGTCGATCGAGTGCGTCATCCTTGCGTCTCCTCCCTGCCCGCGCGAGGCGGGCGAATCGAACCACGTGCGCACTTTACGCCGCGAGACCGCGACGCGCCGACCGCCGGAACCGCGTCGGGGTGTGGCCGGGCTCCGAACGGAACGCCAGGTGTGGTGCGCGGTATCAAACGAATGAGACAAGTCGAAGGATGCCGTGAGAACTCACACCGGTCTCAAGTGACTTGCGAAAAGTCTCGAATTGCCTGAGAAACGACACGGGTGTCAGAAAGATCAGTTGGAGCGAGTGACGGGAATCGAACCCGCGCTATCAGCTTGGGAAGCTGAAGTTCTACCATTGAACTACACTCGCGCGGCCCGGAATCCCAGTAAAACACTGGGAAGTAGGGCTGCAGCCCAGAGTACCCGGTCAACGGATTTTGGCCAAACCCACCCCCGGAAGTCCGCGCAGAATCCAGGCACTCCCCGAGCGGCCGCTCACACCCCGCGCGCCGGAGGCGCCGCAGTCGAGGCCCGCACGTTGAGGGCGGGGCTCACGGTCACGCGGTGAACGGGCCGCGCCGGATCCTCGAGTCGCCGCAGAAGCAGGTCGACCGCTGCCGCGCCGAGGGCCTCGCGCGGCGGCCGCACGGCGGTGAGCGCGGGGGAGAACATGGCCGCCACCTCATCGTCGTACGCGATGATCGACAGGTCCTCGGGCACGCGGATGCCGCGGGCCAGCGCCAGGTCGGCGAACGCCATCGCCTCCGGGTCGGGGTGGACGAGCAGCGCCGTCGTCCCGCGCTCCACAGCGGTATCGAGCGCCGCGTCGACCGCCGCCGAGAAGTCCGGGCTGGTGCGGTCGGGCAGGAACGACTCGAAGTGCTCCGTCGGGGTCAGGTCGAGTTCGCGGCACGCTTCGTCCCACCCCCGCGAGATCTTCCGTGAGGTGGGCGAGTCGCGCGAGATCACGAGCCCCACCGTGCGGTGACCGAGGCCGGCCAGGTGCCGTGCCGCGAGGACCGCGCCCAACGCGTGGTCGGAGGTCACGGACTCCACCGGCTCGTTGCCCGGCAGCACGACCGACTCCCGTTCGACGAGCACGCTCGGTACGCCGCACTCGGCGAGCCACTGGATGACGTCCTGCCGGTGCGGGGTCTCGGTGTTCGGGGCGACGATCAGGCCGTCGACGCCCTCGGCGTTGACGAACCGCTCGAGCACCGGCCGCTCGTCCTGCAGCGAATACGACGCGGCGCGGACGATCACCCGCACTCCGCGGCGGCGCGCCTCCTGCTCCATGCCGCGCGTGACGCCCGGCCAGTAGTAGTTGAGCGAGGGGACGAGCACCGCGATCGTGCGAGCGACCGCCGGCTCCGCGGTCGACGATGGTGCGTCCTCGTCTCCCTCGTCGGCGGTGATCGCCGGAGGGACGGCCCCGCCGTGGATGCGGACGAGGAGGCCCTCATCCTCCATCTGCGCGAGGTCGCGGCGCAGGGTGACGGGCGAGACCCCGAGCTCGTCGATGAGCTGCGAAATGCGCACGACCCCGTCACGGGAGAGCGACGCGAGCACGTGCGAGCGACGCGCCGGCGCGAGCAGGGAGTAGTTGCTGTTGCCGTTGTCGTTCATCGGGATTCCTCTGGGATCGTTACGAACAGTTCTACCGTGACAGACAGCGCGCGCCGGTCCGTGACGACGAGGTCGAGGCGCGTGAGTCGCGTACCCCAGACGTCGGCGAGGAGCGGGTCGTCGAGTTCGGCCTCCGTGGTGCGGGCCTCGACATCCGACGGCCAGCGAACGACGGCCGGTCGGGCGCCCTCGAGGGGGATGATGTGCGCGCCACCGTCAGAGAGGCGCACCTCGCCGGCGAGGAGCATCCGCACGGTGGTCTCAGGCTCGGGGCCGCCGGCTGTCCACGGGTCGAGATCCCACACGTCGTCGATGTGCACGCGCGCGACCTCCCCGCGGTCGAGCCGCACCCGGCGACGCCAGGAGTGCAGTCCGGGCACGTCGTACGCACCGGCGAGGTCGAGCGCGATCCCGCCGTCCTCGGGACGGACCTGGTGCGCCGCGAACTCCGCTCCGGCGGACTGCGGAACGCCGCGCACCTCCGGGACCGAGTGCCACGAGCTCTGCATGGTCCAGATCTCGTAGCGGTTCGGGCCGAAGGTCTGCGCCGTGTACGTCGGTCGGCCGGCGTCCACCACCGCGGGCACGCCGTCCACGGCCACGATGAACGAGCCGACGTCGTTGTGGTTGTGCGACTCGCCGTTGTGGCCGCCCTTGGCTGCCAGCGTCAGACCTCGAGCAGTGCCCGCGGTCTCGCGCGCGACGGCGAGCTCGACCGAGGGCAGCCAGACATCCCGGGGCAGCGGGGGTTCTGCGGGCGTCGCAGTCACCCAGTGCTCGTCGGTGATGGCGCGCAGGAGCCGCCCGAGGCCCTGCTCCTCGGTGGCCGACGGCGTGCCGGGGGCGCGGTGGGAGGCGGCGAACGCGGCTGCGTCGCTGTCGCCGAGGCGCCGCGCGGCGCGGTGGAGTGCCGCCCAGGGCAGTCCGGACGGCGGCTTCGCCCGGCCGTCGGCCACGTTGACGAACCACGCGTCGCCGAGCTGCATCGAGTGGGGGTAGGCGACCGTCGCTCGGAGCGCCGGGATGCCGGCGGCGTACGTATCCACCTTCCCGTCCGTCGCGAAGGCGAGGAGGTCGAGCGCCTCGAGTGCGCGGAGAGCGCCCTCCCACCAGTAGCCGTAGCCCTCGTCGATCGCGCCGTCGTCAGGGAGCGCGGCGACGAAGCGGTCGAGGTCCGTCACCGCGGTGGCGACCGTACGCCCGCGCAGCTCGGCCTCGCCGGGCCCGTCGAGCAGCCGCAGGGCGGCGGCCAGCACGTTGGCGTGGATCCAGGCGTTCCAGTTGATGGGGGTCCGCTCGTGACCGATCCACCACCAGTCGCGGCGGGTGAGGAACGGTAGGAAGACCCGGCGGGACGCCTCGAACCGGATGCGAGCACGCAGACCCGGGTAGCGCTCGTCGAGGGCGTCTCCGAGCACCTTGTCGGCCCACGCGAGCTGGGCGACAGCCTCGCCGGCGCCGAGGTCGATGAAGGGGTCGTCCGCCACCGGAACGACCGAGCCGTGCCGGGCGAACGCGTCGTCGTGCGCGGGCCAGCACCACGAGCTCTGCTCGCAGAGGAGCGTGATGCCGTCGGCGACGTCGTCGATTCGCGCGTCGTCGAGGGTCACGGCCGCTGCGACGACGGCCCGGCTGAGCCGGCGCTGCCGGGAGAAGGCCGCGTCCTCCCAGGCTGAGCGGTCGCCATCGCGGTGATACCGCGCGGCATCGCTCGCGAGGGTTTGGGGCCACGGCGTGCCGTGCTCCTCCTCCGCTGCCGCCACGATGCGGTCGATGGTGGGCCGGTCGGCGGCGATCGCCTCCCACGCTGCGCGATCGGTCGCGGATGGGACGGGCAGCGCGCGGTCGGCGGGCACCAGGAGAGCGGAGACGTCGACCGGCCCGAAGGCCTCGCCGAGGGGACCGGGAAAGGAAAGGGATGCAGTGGATGCGGTCGGCACGGTGGTCCAGGGCTCCTCTCCGAGCGTGGCGGCGGCGTCGCCGGATCGCATGCTGTGATCGAAAATGATCGTATCACGTCAAATTAGTTGTTGTGATGATCGTTTCTGTTTGCTAATCTCCCAAAGTGATCGCAATGATCGTGATCATGCCCCGCCATTCGAAGGAGAATCCGTGAGCACAGCGCCCGTCGCTACCCGCACGGACTGGACGCGGGACCAGTGGACCGCGCACGCGGATCGCCTCCTCGCCGGCGCCCGCCGATGGGCATCTCCGGGTAACGGGCGCATCACTCCTCCCGGCGCCGAGGGCGGCTACGGCCGCGCGGTCGACGGGCTCGAAGGCTTCGCGCGCACCTTCCTCCTCGCCGGCTTCCGCATCGCCGGGGAGCGCGGTCAGGGCGTCGACGACCTCATCGACTTCTACGCGAAAGGCATCGCGACCGGTGTGGACCCGGACGCGCCGGACCGCTGGGTGCGCCCGGAGGAGCACGCGCAGGCGAAGGTCGAAGCGGCATCCCTCGCGCTGATCCTCGATATGACCCGCCCCTGGATCTGGGACCGGCTCGATGCCCTCACGCAGGAGCGGGTCATCGGCTACTTCTCCGCGATCGTCGGAGACACCACGTATCCGCCCAACAACTGGCTGTGGTTCCGGATCGTCGTGGAGACGTTCCTCCGCTCGGTCGGCGGCCCGTGGTCGGCGCAGGACATCGCCGACGACCTCGGGCGGCACGACTCCTACGTGCGCGCCGACGGCTGGATCGCGGACGGCGTCGAGCGCGCCTTCGACCACTACACCGGCTGGGCACTCCACCTGTACCCGGTCCTGTGGTCGCGCATGCGCGGCGCGGCCGACCTGTCCGGCGGGCGCACGTCTCAGGATGTGGCCGCGCTCGATCGCTACCTGATGGATGCCGTCGCCCTCGTCGGCGCGGACGGGTCGCCGCTCATCCAGGGCCGCAGCCTCATCTACCGTTTCGCTGCCGCCGCTCCGTTCTGGGCAGGCGTGCTGGCCGAGGTGCCGTCGACGCCGGCGGGCCTGCTCCGTCACGCGGCGAACCTCTCCGTGGCCCACTTCGCCGACGCCGGTGCGCCGAACGGGGAGGGCCTGCTGTCCATGGGCTGGCACGGCGACTGGCGCCGGCTCGCGCAGTCCTACTCGGGTCCGTCCTCGCCCTACTGGGCGACGAAGGGGATGCTGGGCATCTCCCTGCCGGCCGACCACCCGGTGTGGACGGCTCCCACGCAGCCGCTCCCCGTCGAGGCGGGCGACGATCTCCGTGTCGTCCGGGCCGCGGGATGGCTCGTCTCCGGCACGCAGGCCGACGGCATCGTCCGGGTCGTGAACCACGGCACCGATCACTCGACGCCCGGCTCCTCCGTCGGCGATTCGCCGATCTACGCGCGCTTCGGCTACAGCACGGCGACCGCGCCGCTGCACGACGGCCGAGCCTGGCGCGAGCCCCTCGAGCAGTCCGTCGCCCTGGTGGACGACCGCGGTCGCGCCTCGCACCGCGCCGGCATGGAGCTCATCGATGCGCGACTCGACGGCGACGTCGCAGTGGGCGCATCCATCGCCGATGCCCACTGGATCGATCCGGCCGAGGTGCAGATCCGCCACGGGTCCGGCATCACCGGCGCCACGACCGTGGCCGGGCGCATCCTCACCGTGTCGCTGGTCCGCGGCCCCTGGGAAGTCCGCCTCGTCCACCTCGACGGCGTCCATCCGAGCGCGAGCGTCCTGCGTATCGGCGGATGGCCTCTCGCCTCCGACACGGCCGTGACGGCCTCCGCCGACGCATCCGTGGGCCGTGTCGCCGTCGCGCGCGGCGACGGGCGGCTCGAGAGCGCCGTGCGTCTCATCGCAGGGTCGGGAACCCCGGCGATCGTCGAGCGGGACAACGCGAGCCCACTCGGATCCGCCGCAGCCGTTCCGGTCATCGAACGGGATGCGGCGGCGCCCGACGAATGGACCGCCGTCCTGGTCACCCTCGACGCCGCCCAGGCCGGGTCGCCCGAGCGGGCCGCGCTCGCCTTCGACGGCGGGCAGGTCGCCGTGACGTGGCCGGACGGCCGGAACACTGCCCACGACCTCACCCTCTTCCGTTCCGCAACCCCGGCGGACCGGTAGCCCAGACCCGGCATTCATGACCGGGACCATTGCAAAGGAGCAGCATCCACATGAATCGCAAGTTCGCAGCCGCGGCGGCCGTCAGCATCGCCGCCACGCTGTCGCTCGCGGCCTGCAGCGGCGGTGCATCGACCGCACCCTCGGCCACGACCGACAACAAGCCCGTCACCATCTCGGTATCCGGGTGGAGCCTGACGACCACGCCGGAGTTCCAGGTCCTGGCCGACGGCTTCCACAAGCAGCACCCGAACGTCACCGTCCAGGTCAAGGACTACGACGCCGCCAACTACGCGACGCTCCTGACCGCCGACCTCGCCGCGGGCACCGCCCCCGACGTCGTCGCCATCAAGCAGGTCACCGACATGGTGACCTTCGCCTCGGGCGGCCAGCTGGTCGATGTCTCCGACGTCAAGCTGAGCGACGGCATCAAGGGTGCGAGCTCCTACAAGCTCGACGGCAAGCAGTACGCCATCCCCTACCGCCTCGACGGGAACGTCCTGTTCTACAACAAGGACCTCTTCAAGGCCGCGGGCGTGCCCGACCCCGACGGCACGTGGACGTGGGACGACTACACCGCCGCCGCCGAGAAGCTCAAGACCGGGCTGAAGTCGGCCGGCAGTTCGGCACTCCCCGCCTACCTGCACACCTGGAACTCGCAGGTGCAGAGCTTCGCGACCGCGCAGACGCCGAAGGCGGACATGCTCTCGGGCAACTACGCGTACATGAAGCCGTACTACGAGCAGGCGCTGAAGATGCAGGACGAGGGACTGCAGCTGCCCTTCGCCACCGCGTCGGCCAACAAGACGACCTACCAGGCCGAGTTCGGCAAGCAGCAGGCAGCCATGGAGCTCATGGGCTCGTGGTACGTCGCGACGCTCCTCGCCCAGCAGAAGAGCGGTGACGCCGACAAGTTCCAGTGGGGCATGGCTCCGGTGCCGCAGCGCACGTCGGCGACGGCCGGCACGGACAAGAACCCGGTGACCTTCGGCGACCCCACCGGCTTCGGGATCAACGTCAAGACGGACGGTGCGAAGCTCACCGCGGCGAAGGAGTTCCTCTCCTACGTCGAGAGCGAGAAGGCGGCGGAGTCGCTCGCCCAGATCGGCATCTCCCCGGCGCTCGTCACGGATGCGGTGACGAAGACCTTCTTCGGTCAGCAGGGCATCCCGACCGACTCGCTGTCGAAGTTCGCCTGGGGCAGCCAGAAGGTCGCCCCGCAGAACCCGCCGTCGCCGAAGACCCCGATCGCGTCGACCGCACTGACCGCGATGCACAGCGCGATCCTGACCGGTTCGACGTCGCTCGACAAGGCCATCAGCGACGCCGGCGCCCAGTTCAAGAACCAGGCCGGCTGAGCCGATCCCGCCGGGTGGGGGGGGGGGTGGGGTGGCGCCAAACACCCCCCCCCCCCCCCCCCCCCACAAAAAACAAAACCCCCCACCCCAGATTAGCGAGTGTCTCGTGGGCTCGGAGATGTGTATAAGAGACAGGTGCGGGACGCTCGCGATCTTCGTCCTGCCGCTGTTCTGGCATCCACTCGGCTTGGATGCGCGGCAGTTCGGGCACT
>NZ_JBNDHX010000044.1:0-28533 GCF_056755275.1 Leifsonia sp. HAY1-4F | reverse complement strand
TCCGTCGTCGGCAGCGTCAGATGTGTATAAGAGACAGGGGGCCGGGCGGAGGGGTCAGTGCGCCAGTTCGGGCACGCTGCGCGGGCGGACGACCAGCCAGAGGGAAGCGATCGAGATGACGGCGCAGATCGCCATGACGGCTCCCATCGGCGCGGCGCTGCCGACGCCCAGGATGCCGACGATCGGCGAGACGATTCCGGCGGTCCCGAAGTTGAGCGCGCCGAGAAGGCTCGCCGCCGTCCCGGCCTCGTGCCCGTGGCCGTTGAGCGCGAGCACCTGGACGCACGGGAAGCCGAAGCCGCACGCGGCGATGAAGAACCAGAGCGGGATGACGGTCCCCCAGAGCCCGACGTGCGCCTGGTCGAGCACGACGATCAGCACCGAGGCGAAGAGCATCACGACAGTCGAGCAGGCGAGGATCCACTGCGGCCCCACGTACTTGGTGAGCCGTGCGGACGACTGCACCCCGATGATGATGCCGATCGAGTTGACGGCGAACAGGAGGCCGTACTCCTGGGCGTTGAAGCGATAGATCTCCTGGAAGATGAAGGAGCTCGACGACAGGTAGGAGAACAGCCCGGTGAAGTTGGCGGCGCCGACGATCGCGATCCCGACGAACACGCGGTCGCTGAGCACCGACCGGTAGCGCTGGCCGACCGTGGCGTGGCCGGCGTCGTGGCGACGGGCCTTCGGGAGCGTCTCCACGATCCAGAGGGCGACGCACACCAGGACGAACAGGCCGTACGCAGCGAGCACCACGAAGATGCCGCGCCACGGCATCACCAGCAGCAGCGTCGAGCCGAGCACAGGCGCGAGGACCGGCGCGAGGCCGTTGACGAGGGCCAGGCGGCTCAGCATCCTCACCAGCGGGCGACCACCGAACAGGTCTCGGACCATCGCCATCGCGACGACACCGCCGGCTGCAGCTCCGATGCCCTGCAGTGCGCGCGCCACCCCGAGCAGCTCGACATTGGGCGCGAGCGCCGCGGAGAGACACGCGATGATGTGCACCGCGGTCGCGACCATCAGCGGCATCCGCCGGCCGACCTTGTCCGACCACGGGCCCACGAGCAGCTGCCCCACGGCGAATCCGATGGTCGTCGCCGTCAGGGTCAGCTGGATTGCGGCCGTTGAGACGTCGAATTCGGTCTGCAGGGTGGGCAGCGCGGGCAGGTAGGTGTCGATGGTGAAGGGCCCGAGTGCGGTCAGCGCACCCAGGACGAGGATGTACGCGAGGCGCTGACGACCGGAGAGCGAGTCTCCGGGATGCACGACGGTGGTCACGAAAGAGTCCTTGGTAATCGAGAGTGGACGGGCTGGGAGGGCATCACCGCCCACCATCGGACGCAATGACAACAGCACCGCGCGGCAGGCGGTGCTGTGTGGGAGCCTCGAATCGATTCGATCGACGGCTGAAACCAATCCTATACGCGCTCGGACGCAAATGTGAACGTACACATTCGAATAGCGGTCAGGAAGCCGGAGCCTCCAGCAGTGGCCCGAAGGCGAGTTCGGCCGCACCGATCATGAGGATGTCCGAGCCGAGTTCCGCGCGCACGATCGACAGCCGCTCGGCGCTCGCGGCGAGCGCCTGTGCGGAGACGAGGCGCGGCAGGCGCTCGGGGTCCAGTCCGTGGAGCGAGCCGAGGAATCCTCCGAGCACGATCAGCTGGGGGTCGAACACGTTCGTCGCGGTGCGCAGGGCCGTCGCGAGGAACCCGAGCTGGCGCTCGACCTCGGCGGTGACCTGCGGCTCGCCGGCGGCGACCGCCGCCGTCAGCGCGCGCTCGAGTTCCTCCGGGTCGGCCGCATCCATCCCCAGGACGCGCAGCAGCGCCCCCTGGCTCACCTCCGTCTCGAGGCACCCGATCGCGCCGCAATGACAACGCACACCCGCCGAGTTGACGAGGGTGTGACCGAGCTCGCCGGCGTAGCCGCTGATGCCGGTCAGCGGGACGGCTCCGGCGATGACCCCGGCGCCGATGCCGGACGCGCCGCCGTTGAGGTACACCAGGTCGCTCGCGCCGCGGCCGGCGCCGAACAGGCGCTCGGCGTTGGCGCCGAGGCTCGCGTCGTTCGCCGCGCGGACCGGGAACCCCGTTGCGGCGGCCAGCTCCGCAGCGAACGGCTCCTCCGCCCACTCCAGGTGCGGTGCGAGACGGACGACGCCGTCGTCCTCGCGCACCAGACCGGGGACGGCGACGCCGATCCCCACGATGCGCGTTGCGGCCGACAGTTCCGGCCGGAGTCCATCGATGACGGCCGCGGCGATCCGCACGGCCTCGGCCGCGGTCGGGATGTGCGCGGTCGGGAACCGCACGCGCCGCTGCACGCTCGCATCCAGTCCCACCACTCCGACGGTGATGGCGTCGATCTCCGGGTTGAGGGCCAGCGCGACGACGCGCCCATCGGGAGCGACGACCGGCGAGGGGCGGCCGACCCGGTTGCTCGCCTCGGGCTCGCGCTCCTGCACGAGGCCGAGGTCGGCGAGCTCGCCGACGAGCGCGCCGATGGTCGACCGGTTGAGCCCGGTCGCCTGGGTGAGCGTCGAGCGGGCCAGGGGCCCCTCGCGATGCACGAGTCCGAGCACGGTGGCGAGGTTGTGCCGCCGCACCGTGTCGAGGTTGGTCCCCGCGCTCGCCCTGTCATTCATTTTCCCCGTAACTGTATCGTCGTCGCGGCCGCGGGCGCTCTGCCGCCTCCCGCTTGGCGGCGGTAAGGTCATACGTATGGCACTCGACGCGATGGCCGCCTCCCGGCTGATCCCCCAGCGGCTGCCCGCGGCGCGCCTCGGAGTGGCCGTCGTGGCGGAGCTCGTGGAGCTCATCGTCACGGGGCAGTTGAAGGAGGGCGACCTCCTGCCGCCGGAAGGGCCGCTCAGCGAGCACTTCGGGGTGAGCCGCACCGTGCTCCGGGAGTCGGTCAAGCGGCTCGAGGAGAAGGGGCTCGTCATCGTGTCGCAGGGCCGCGGCACGCAGGTCCTCGCTCCGGGGTACTGGAACATGCTCGACCCGGTGGTGCTGTCCGCACTCATCGACAACGACGAGAGCCTCGGCGTGCTCGACGAACTGACGATCGTGCGCGCGAGCCTGGAGTCCGCGATGGCCGCCGCCGTGGCCCAGTCGCACACCTCCGAGGAGCTCCTCCGGCTCGAGAACGCGCTCACCGCGATGCGCGCGAGCGAGTCCGAGACGGACTCCTTCCGCCAGGCGGACGTCATCTTCCACTACGCCCTGATGGAGATCTCGGGCAACCGGCTGGCCGAGAACATCGCGAAGCACCTGTACAAACGGGCGGTCGAATCCACCCGCTATCAGGGCATCAATCCGCCGGATGCGGTCGCCCTGACGCTGGACGAGCACGCCGCCATCGTGGAGGCCATCGGCCGCGGGGATGCCCCGGGCGCGGAGAAGGCGATGCACGACCACATCCACGTGTCGTGGGAGCGACGGAGGCTGCCCGACCACGCCCCACGGACGAAGGCCGCCAAGAAGGCTCAGCCGAGCGAGTAGACCTCGGCCGCCGTGCCGCCGAACACAGCATCCCTTTCGGCCTGCGACAGGCTCCCGAGCAGCTGCCCGGCGGCATCCCGCCAATCCGGCGCTCCCCCGCCGAGCTCGGCCAGCGGCCAGTCCGAGCCGTACAGCAGCCGCCCGGCCCCGAAGGCGTCGAGGGTCGTCTGGACCAGCGGCCGGAGATCCTCCGCGCTCCAGGCGCCCGGGACGAGACCGGACGTCAGACCCGACACCTTCGCCCACACGTTCGGAAACGCGGCCAGCTCGCGGATCCCCTGCTCCCAGCGGACCGCTTCCGCATCCTCCGCGAGCGGTCCGCCGAGGTGATCGAGAACGAACCGCAGCGACGGATGACGGCGAGCCAGGGTGGACGCCTGCTGCAGCTGCCAATCGCGGACCACGAGGTCGAACACCAGTCCCGCGTCGCCGAGCGCGTCGAAGCCGGCGGCGACGGACGCTCCGAGCATCCACCCGGGATCCGGGTCGATGTGCGCGAGGTGCCGGACGCCGACCACCGGTACCGTCGCTCCGTCCCGGACCCGGTTGAGTTGCGCTGCGACGTCCGCGCTCAGGTCGACCCAGGCCACCAGCCCCGCGACGACGCGAGGATCGCTGCGCGCGAGCCGCCGGCTCTCCCCCAGGCTGTTGCTCGCCTGGACGACGATCGCCCGCTCCATCCCCGTCGCCTGGAGCATCGTGGCGAGCTCCGGGGTACCGAAGTCGCGGTCGATGACGGCCATCGAGTCCGGGTCGATCCAGTCCTGCGGGTCGAGGGCACGGTTCCATAGATGGACATGGGCGTCGATGCGCTCGCTCACCCCAGGTGCCACACTTCGTCGAGCGGCTGCCACAGCGCCCCCGGGTTGCGTTCGTCCGCGACCCTGACCTGGCACGGATCGGTGTGGGTCAGCCAGCGCTGCGTCGTCGCGTCCGCGTCAAGCCTCCGCATGTCGGCTTCGTAGTCGTCGCCGACGTACTCGTAGTACGCGAACAGCACGTCCCCGAAGACGTAGATGCTGTAGTTGCGGATGTTGCCTTCGCGAAGTGCCGCCTCGACCTCCGGCCACACCGAGCGGTGCAGCTCCAGGTACTCCTCGCGCTTCTCGGGCCGCACCCCGACGACCATGCCGAAGCGCCGCGGTTCCGCGGTCACGAGACGGGCCTCAGCGGGACGGTCGGGTCGTCGATCACGTCGGGCTCGGCCACCAGGCGCAAGGCTGCGCGCTCCGGACGGATGTGCGGGCCGGTCGCCGGCGGAACGGCCTGGGCGCTGTCGCTGGAGAGCAGGGACTCGTCGACGACGATGCCGATGCCGGGCCGGTCGCCGAGGACAATCCCGCCGTCGTCGAACTCCTGGTCCACATCCAGTCCCACCGGGAATCCCAGGTCCTGCACCTCGAAGGTGAGCAGGTTCGGGACGGCGGCAGCGGCATGCGCGATCGGGTTCGTGTTGTACGCGACCGGGCTGACCGGGAGGTCGTGGCCGTGCGCGAGGGTCGCCACCCGCAGGAAGTGGGTGATGCCCCACACGTTGCCGACCTGCACGATGTCGAGCGCGTTCGCGTCCAGCAGCGGACGGTACTGCTCGAGCCCGGTGAGGTTCTCGCCGCTCGCGATGGCCGCACGGATCTTGCCGCGCAAGGCGGCCATACCCGCCGCGTCCCACCGCCGGAGCGGCTCCTCCACCCAGGTGAGGTCCATCCGCTCCTCGATGGCGCCGATGTAGCGAGCCGCCTGCGCGTGGTTCCAGGACTCGTTGACGTCGAACATCAGGGCGGGATGCCGGGAGTTGCGGCCGAGCACCTCCCGCATGATCTCCAGCCGAGGCAGGTCGCGGTCCAGATCGCGGCCGCCCTTCAGCTTGCCTGCCTTGAAGCCGCGGTCGGCGAACCGTCCGTACAGCTGTGCGAGCTCGTCGTCGGTCAATCCGTACTCCAGGCCCGAGGCGTACCCGGGGACGAAGCGCTCGCGGGCTCCCAGCATGCGCCACAGCGGTTCCCCGGCTGCCTTCGCCTTGAGGTCCCAGAGCGCCATGTCGATCGCGCCGATCGTACCGAACGTGCTGCCGGAGTGACCGGCCTTGAACACCCAGTCGAGCATCCGGTCGTACAGGGCGACGACCGAGCGCGGATCTTCCCCCTCCACGGCCGGGAAGACGCGGGCGACATCGGGATGCGCGCCGACGCCGACCCCTTCCAGCCCGCTGTCCGTCTCCAGGATCAGCACATGCACAGGGGTGGTGTCGCCGCTGTGCACCCCGTTGACGTCGCCGGTGACCCGGCCCCAGTCGTGGACCGTCGCGAGGCTGCGGTAGCCGGTGATCTTCATCGGTGGTTCTCCTTCTTCGGCGACGCGGTCATTC
Organism: Leifsonia sp. HAY1-4F; assembly: GCF_056755275.1. Classification (NCBI taxonomy): domain Bacteria; kingdom Bacillati; phylum Actinomycetota; class Actinomycetes; order Micrococcales; family Microbacteriaceae; genus Leifsonia; species Leifsonia sp. HAY1-4F. The sequence continues at coordinate 22,656 of NZ_JBNDHX010000044.1, read as the reverse complement.
CTTGGTCCCCCCTGCCGTCATACCCGTGACGAGGAATCGCTGCGAGAAGAGGAAGACGATGAGGACCGGGAGGATCGACACGATGGTCGCCAGGGCGAGGGTGGGCAGCTGGACGGAGTCGGATCCCGCCGAGCTGGGGTTGAACGCCGGGGTCGACGCGAGCAGCGTCGTGAGCCCGACCTGGATGGGATAGCCGTCGCTGGAGGGCAGCATGACGAACGGCAGGAAGAAGTTGTTCCAGTTCTGCACGAAGCTGAAGAACGCCACCAGCGCGACGATCGGAGCGGCGAGCGGCAGGGCCACCCGCGTGAACACCTGGAACTCGGAGCATCCGTCGATCCGGGCGGCTGCCAGCAGATCCCGCGGGATGCTCGTCGAGAAGTAGATGTAGGTGAGGTACACCCCGAACGGGAAGAACGACATCGGCAGGATCACCGACAGCGGGCTCCCGATCAGTCCGACGCTGTTCAGTTCGAGGAAGATCGGAAGCACGAGAGCGGTGCTGGGAATCAGCATCACGACCAGGGTCAGCACGAGAAGGGCCCGGCGCAGCCGGAACTCGGTCAATGCCAGGGCGTAGCCGGCCGGGATGCTGACCAGCAGCGTGATGACCAGCGCGCCGAGCGAGTACAGCGCCGAGTTGCCGATCCAGGTGATGACCGCGCCGTCCTGGAAGCCGAACAGCTGGTTCCAGTTCGCCACGAAGTCGCCCCACGACCCGAGCGAGAACGGGTTGGCGACGATGAGCGCGTTGGCGGACTTGGTCACCGCAAATAGAAGCCAGACGATGGGGATGGCGAAGAACAGGACGAAGACGACCAGCACGACGCCTGCGATGGAGCGGCCGCTCCAGCCGCGCAGGCTGGGCAGGCGGCGACGCTCGCCGGTGAGAGCGGTCATGGTCATTCCCTTTCGAAGAGTCCGCCGCGGGTGACGAAGACCCAGGAGAGCAGAAGTGCGACGATCAGCAGCAGGAGCGAGATCGCGGCCGCTCCGTTGAAGTCGTTCTGCTGGAAGGCGTACTGGTAGGCGAGCTGGTTCAGCGAATAGTCGTTGGGCACGACGGCGTTGCTCGCCTGGCTGAGGAGCTGCGGTTCGACGAACAGCTGGGTCCCGGCCGCCAGCGACATCACGCCCATGTACGCGATCCACTTGCGGAGCATCGGCAGCTGGATGCGCAGCGCGATCTGCACCGCGTTCGCGCCGTCGATGCGTGCCGCCTCGATCACGTCGGTGCTGATGTTGTTCAGGGCTCCGTACATGATGACGATCCAGCCGCCGGCGCCGGTCCAGAAGGCGATGATCGCGAAGATCGCGGGCAGATTTCCCGGCTGGATCACCTGGACGAAGCTGTGCATCCCCATCAGCCGCAGCAGCCCGCTGACGGGGCTGGCGGTCGGGTCGAGCACGAAGAGCCAGAGCAGGACACTGGAGGCGCCGGCGAGCGCACCCGGCAGGTAGTAGATGAAGCGGAACGTCGTGCTCGCCCATCGCACGCGGAGCGCGTGGACGATCAGCGCGAGCAGGACCACGAACAGCACCAGTGCGATCAGCCAGATCACCAGGTACACGGTGACGTGGAGCACGGCGGGCCAGAACCGGAAGTCGGTGACCACCTTGACGAAGTTGTCCACGCCGGCGAATCCGCCGTCGGCGTTGGTGAAGGCCAGCAGCACCGCGTACAGCGCCGGAACGATGCCGAAGGCGATGGCGAGCAGGGCGTAGAGGGAGACGAACACGTAGCCGATCGGAGTGCGGCCGGGTGCCCGGCCGCTTCGGCGGACCGACCGCCGGCGCTCTGCAGCGCCGGCGGCCAGCTGTTCGCTCGGTGGAGCGAGGGTCATGTCAGTTCACCGTGTATCCGTCGACCTTGGCCTGGTTCGCGATGGCGTCCCGCCAGGTGGGGAGCAGGCTCACGATCGACTTCCCGCCCGTGATGGCCGGGGTCATCGTCTTGGCCCAGACCGCCTCCTGGCTGAAGATCGGGTAGCCCCAGCCGTCCCAGACCTCGGACGCCGCGCTGACGACCGGTGCGAGGGAGGTGGCGAAGTACTTGCTCGACTCCTGCTTGGCGATCCACTTCGTGGCCGCCGGCGCGTAGGCCGGGTAGCCGGGAGCGGCATCCACCTGGTAGTCGTCCGCTGTCGTCACGAACGCGGTGAACTTCTCCGCGGCCTTCAGGTTCTTGGAGTGACTGGAGATGAACCAGGTACCGCCGCCGACGTTTCCGGCGTAGCCCTTGCTGTCGTCCTTCCACTTCAGCGGAGCGGCGACGCCGAGCTGGCCGGCCGGCACGTTGAGCGACTGCTTGTTGTTGAAGATGGCGCCGGCGTACCAGGAGGGACCGGGCATCATCAGCACCTTGCCGGTGTAGTTCTTGACGAACTCCGGGGTGAAGACGCTGATCGCGGGAAGCGTGCCGTCACCGCGCAGGGTGTCGAGCATCGAGGCGACGCGCTTGCACTCCGTCGTGTCCGTCTTGACGGTGACCGACTTCGGACCGGTGACGCCGTTCGCCTGGCACTTGCCGGCCCACATGTAGATCTCCGGGGCGAAGGCGTCGCCGGCGGCGCCGACGATGTAGCCGGGGTGCTCGGTGGCGAGCTTCTGGCCCAGAGCCTGGTAGTCCTCCCAGGTGGTCGGCAGGGTGTAGCCGAACTGGTCCATCAGGGATTTGTTGTACCAGAGCACGGTCTGGGCGAGGTCGTTGCGGAGGCAGTACACCTGGCCGTTCACCGTGCACGGGTTGAGGGAGCCCGGGGTGAAGTCATCGAGCGTCGCCTTGGGCACGAGGCCCTTGTCGAGCACGGCGGCGAATGCCTGCTTGCCGTTGGTCTTCTGGCTCGCCCATGATGCGTCGTTGTTCTGGCTGGAGAAGACGACGTCCGGCCAGCCGCTCCCTGCGCGGTCGAACAGCTGCATCTTCGTGCGGAACGAGTTGGAGCCGTTGGCCGACCCGTCGTAGGTGACGACCTTGACCTTGGTGTTCGGGTTGGCCTTCTCGAATGCCTTCGCGGCGGCCTGGCGGTCCGCATCCACCCAGACGGTGATCGTCGAGGAGGCGTCCTGGCTGGCTTCGGGAAAGCCGTATGACCCGTTCGTCGTGCTCCCACCGGTGCTGCAACCGGTGAGAGCCAGGAGCGCCGTCGCGGCGCCGAGTGCGGCGACGGTCAGCGCCGACCGGCGGCGTGAACGCACCACTGTGTGGATTCCGACCATGAGATGTCCTTGTCTTGTCGACTTCGTTGACGACTGCGGCGTGGGGCCGAGGCGTGTTTCCGACTATAGAGCATACGTATGATGTTTGCCAAGAACTCGCCTCAGCAGGTGCCGCACATTCGTCACGAATGTGCACTCAGACCAGCCAAAACGGCACATTCGTGACGAATCGTGAGCAGGTGGGGCCTCAGCGACCGAGCCAGCCCCCGTCGACGGGGAGGATGGCGCCGGTGACGTAGCGCGCGGCGTCTGAAGCGAGGAAGACGGCCGCGCCCCCGAGGTCCTCCGCCGTGCCCCAGCGGCCCGCCGGGATCCGGTCGAGGATCGAGCGCGAGCGCTCCGGGTCGTCCTGCAGCGCCTGAGTGTTGTCCGTCGCGATGTAGCCCGGCGCGATGCCGTTCACCGTCACGCCGGCGCCCGCCCACTCGTTCGACAGGGCGCGCACCAGCCCGGCGACACCCGACTTGGCGGCTGCGTATCCCGGAACGTTGATGCCTCCCTGGAACGAGAGCAGGGAGGCGGTGAAGATCACGCGGCCGTGCCCCTGTTCCAGCATGCGCGTCCCCAGCGCCTGGCTGAGCACGAAGCCGCTGGTCAGGTCCACTTCGAGCACCTCGTCGAACCACTCGAGGGGATGCCGTACGGCCGGCGCCCGGCGGATGGTGCCCGCGTTGTTGACCAGGATGTCGAGCGGCCGCTCCCCGCCCGCCAACCGGGAGCCCAGCCCGGCCACCTGGCGGCGATCCGCGAAGTCGACGCGGTGGCCCTCGAAGCTCCGCCCGAGCTCACGGACCCGGTCGCCGATCGCCGAGGACTCCGGGTCGAGCGTGGCCGAGACGCCGACGATGTCGGCGCCCGCCGCGGCGAGCGCCTCGGCGATGGCGAAGCCGATCCCCCGCTTCGCGCCGGTCACCACCGCCAGCCGCCCGGTCAGGTCGAACGGGTTCATCGCCCCACCTCGACCAGCAGCTTCATCGCCCGGCCTTCCTCGAGCGCCTCGAAGGCGGAGGCCGTCTCGGCGAGCGGGACGACGCGCGTGATCAGCCTGTCCGCCGGGATGGCGCCCTCGGCCACCAGCTCGACCGCGCGCTCGAAGTCCCGCCGCTCGTAGACGCGCGCCCCGAGGATGCGCAACTCGCGCCAGAACAGCCGGTGCAGATCCAGCGGACGCGGCTGCGAGTGGATGGCGACCACGACGAGCGTGCCGCGCACCTTGGCGAGCGACGTCGCACCGAGCACAGCGGCCGCAGAGCCGGAGACCTCGAACACGACGTCCGCACCGGCGCCACCCGTCCACTCCTCGACCCAGGCGACCTGGTCGACCGCCGACGGGTCGAGCGTCCGCAGGCCCATCTCTTCCGCGGCCGCGCGGCGGTTCGCGTCGATCTCCGCGATGACGACCTCGGCCCCGAAGGCCGTGGCGACTGTCGCGATGAGCACGCCGATGGGGCCCGCGCCGATGACCACCGCCCGGTCGCCCGGCCCGAGCTCCGAGCGTCGTACGTCGTGCACGGCCACCGCGACGGGCTCGACGAGCGCCGCATCCCGCAGCGACACCCCCACGGGCAGGCGGACCAGGGTGGAGGCGGGAACGTTCCAGTGCTCCTGCAGGGCACCCGGGCTGTCGATCCCGATGAAGTCGAGGTTCTGGCAGATGTGCTCGTTGCCTGCGAGGCACGCCGGGCAGGTGCCGTCCCACGCCAGCGGCATGACCGTCACCGCATCCCCCACCGACCAGCCCTCCACGTCGGGGGCCAGCTCGACGATCGTGCCCGACATCTCGTGGCCGATGGTCGCCGGCCGCGCGACGCGCGCATCCATGTCGCCGTGGAAGATGTGGAGGTCGGTGCCGCAGATGCCGACATAGGCGACCGCGATGCGCGCCTCGCCGGGCCGGAGCGGCTCGGGCTCCCGTTCCTCGATCGTGATGGTCCGGTCCCCTACATAGTTCGCCGCCAGCATCGCCGGGTGCTCCTTTCCTCGTGACTTCGTCGTGACTTGGTCGTGACGTCATGATGACGTCGTCCTGGCGCGCATGCGCCCCTGTCGTCCCACAGTATCCAAACATCATACGTATGCTGTACGCACTAAGCTACGGTCATGGACTCGGATGCGCTCACCCCGCCCCTGCCGACCCGAAAGCTGCGGACCGGCCACCGGCTCACCGAGCTCGGCTTCGGCGCGGCCCAGCTCGGCAATCTGTTCCGGGAGACGACGGACGACGCCTCGCGCCAGGCCGTGACCGCGGCCCTGGACGACGGGCTCCGCTACTTCGATACGGCGCCGCACTACGGCCTCGGACTGTCGGAGCGACGACTCGGCCGGTCTCTGGAGTCCGCTCCACGCGAATCCATCGTCGTCTCCTCCAAAGTCGGGCGCCTCCTCGTCGACAGCCCGGAGACCGCCGACCAGCGGGACGACGACGGTTTCGTCGTTCCCGCCACGACCCGCCGGGTCTGGGACTTCAGCCGGGACGGGATCCTGCGCTCGGTGGAGGCGTCCCTCGCCCGGATCGGCACCGACCACCTCGACATCGCCTACCTCCACGATCCGGACGAGCACTGGGAGGCCGCCTCCACGACCGGTGTCGCGGCCCTCGTCGAGCTCCGCGAGCAAGGCGTGGTGGGAGCGATCGGAGCGGGGATGAACCAGTCCGCGATGCTCACGGAGTTCATCCGCCGCACCGACGTCGATGTGATGATGGTCGCCGGCCGCTTCAGCCTGCTCGACCAGTCCGCCCTCGGGGAGCTGCTGCCCCTCGCGCAGCAGCGCGGCGTCGGCATCGTCGCTGCTGCCGTGTACAACTCGGGGCTGCTGAGCAGCGAGAGAGTGGACCGGTCGGCCCACTTCGACTACGGCACGGCGCCCGCGGAGGTCGTCGACCGGGCGGTCGCGATCGCCGAGATCTGCGCGCGGCACGGAGTCAGCCTCCCGGCTGCGGCCATCCAGTACCCCCTGAGGCACCCGGCTGTCGTCTCGGTCGTGACGGGGATGCGGACCTCCGACCACGTGCACAGCACGGTGGCGCGCTACCGGGCAGAGATCCCGGAGGCGCTGTGGGAGGACCTGGATGCCGCCGGGCTCGCTGTCGACCCGGCGCGCGTCGCGACCGGGTGACCACCGGTCGCTTCCGCACCGCCTTCTCGACATCTCGCACCTCCGGGGACGTACGGTTGTGCCGTGGGACCGGGAGCGGACGCACGCCGGGCTTGGCCCACCTCGGAACATCTCGAAAGGAGTCCTTCGAATGAAGATCGCTGTCGCCGGGGGAACCGGCGCCGTCGGAAAGCATGTCGTCGACGCGGCCGGTGGCGCCGGTCATGAAACCGTGGTGCTGTCCCGCTCCACCGGTATCGACCTCATGACGGGGACGGGCCTCGCCGCTGCCCTCGCGGGTGCTGACGCGGTGATCGACGTGTCTTCCACGAACACCATGTCGGCACAGAAGTCCAAGCGTTTCTTCGGCACGGTCACCCGCAACCTGCGCGAAGCGGAACGTACGGCCGGGGTCCGTCATCACATCGCGCTCTCGATCATCGGCGCCGCCGAGGTCCCCGCCGCCTATTACGCGGGCAAGGCGCTCCAAGAGGAGCTGCTCCTCTCCGGCAGCGCCCGCGACTGGTCCGTCCTGCGTGCCGCCCAGTTCCACGAGTTCGCTCAGCAGCTGGTCCACCGCGGAAAAGTCGGACCCCTCCAGCTCGTTCCCACCATGCGATCCCAACCGATCGCCGCCGCAGAAGTCGCGCGCGAGCTCGTGGCGATCGCCTCCGGGGACCCGCGCGGTCTCGCGACCGATCTGGCCGGGCCTCGGGAAGAGAACATGGCCGACCTGGTGAGGCGGTACCTCCGCGCGACGGGCGCGTCGAGTCCTGTCCTGCAGGTTCCCTTTCCCGGCGCCTGGGGCACGTCGATGCGCGACGGCACACTCCTCCCCGGCGCCGGTGCCCAGCTCGGCCGGCAGACCTTCGAGGAGTGGCTCAGCGCTCGCCCGGCGTAACGAGTGGATGGGTTACCCACTTTTCCAAACATCACACGTCTCTTGCAGCAAACATCATACGTATGATAAGTCTGGAGGCGGCGGCATCGGGGCCGCCCATCACAGGAAGCGATCCAACATGACATTGACGTCAGACTCGCGACGTTCGATGACCGGGCGGAAAGGACGCAGGCAGGCGGTGCTCGCGCTCCTCGGCGCCGGCGCGGTCATCGTCTCCGTGCTGATCCCCCTCAAGGCGCAGGCCGATCCGGCGACGATCTTCTACGCGGCACCGGACGGGAAGGACTCGGGGCACTGCAGTCAGTCCCAGCCCTGCTCCCTGGAACGGGCGCAGCACGTCCTGCGTCCCTCCATCAAGCACGGCGACGTGACCGTCCAGCTCGCGGACGGGACCTATCGCCTCTCGAAGCCGCTGAGCTTCGACGCGTCAGACGGCGGCGGATCCGACAGCACCGTCCACTGGGCGGCCGCGCCGGGAGCGCATCCGGTGATCACGGGCGCCTCCGCAGTCACGGGATGGTCGAAGTCCGACGCGGGGACCGGCATCTGGCAGGCGGACACGCCCGCAGGGCTCGACACGCGCCAGCTGTACGTCGACGGAGTGATCGCGCCGCGGGCATCCCTCCGGCTCGCCAACTCCGATGTGACGCCGACCGCCACGGGGCTGACGATCAACAACCCCGCCCTCGGCTACCTCGCCGGGCTGCCCGACCAGGGGCGTATCGAGTTCGAGTCGCTCGGCGACTTCACCAACCGGTACTCGCCCGTGGAGAGCATCAGCCCGACTGCGATCACGATGGCGCAGCCGGCGTGGGACAACAACACCTGGGGATGGGACACCGTCCAGAAGTCGTTCCTGGCGGGACCCAGCTGGTACCTGGACAACTCGCTGGCGTTCCTGACGCAGACGAGCCAGTGGTACATCGACCCGCGCGGCGGAAAGCTGTACTACAAGCCGGCGGACGGCGTGGATCCCAACAAGCTCGACATCGAGTTGCCCCACCTGCAGTCGCTCATCAGCATCGGCGGCAGCTACGACCAGCCGGTCAGCGGACTGTCGTTCGAGGGCATCCAGTTCTCCGGCACCTCCTGGCTCGGCCCGTCCACCGACGGCTACGCCGACCAGCAGAACGGCCTCTTCATCAAGGGGACGTACGACTACCGTCCGGCGGACGCGTTCACCAGCTGCGCCCGCGGCTGCGAGATGTTCGAACGGGCCCGCACCAGCTGGTACCAGGAGCCCGCGGCCGTCCAGGTCTCGGCCGCCAGCCGTATCTCGTTCACGGGGAACACGTTCACCAACCTCGGCTCCTCGGCGCTCGGCATCGGGAACGACGCCAACGCCATGCTGACGGGCGTCGGCTACGGGGCGAGCGGCATCCAGGTCGTCGGCAACACATTCCTCGAGGACAGCGGCCACGGTGTCGCGGTCGGCGGAGTGCTGCCGGATGCGCACCACCCGAGCGACCCGCGGATGACCAACCAGGACATCACCATCCAGGACAACACGATCGACCGCGTCGCTGTGGACTACAAGGACAACAGCGGCATCCTGAGCACCTACGTGACGCGAGCGCAGATCCTCCACAACGAGGTCGCGAACGTCCCGTACGACGGCATCGACACCGGCTACGGCTGGGGCATCAACGACGCCGGCGGCTCGAACGACTACGTGGACCGCGGGTACTACAACTGGAACCCGCTCTACACGACGCCGACCACGCTCAAGGACAACCGGGTCGAAGGCAACCTCGTCCACAACACGAAGGCCCGGTTCGCCGACGGCGGCTCGGTCTACAACCTGTCGGCCAGCCCGGGGACGGTCGTGGACAAGAACTACCTGTTCAACATCTCCGGGGTCGGGCTCTACCTCGATGAGGGATCGCGCTCGATGACGTACGAGAACAACGTCGTCCAGGGCGGGTCGTTCGTGTTCACCAACGCCTACAGCCTGCGCAACAACACCAGCGACAACGTCATCCAGAACAACTGGTACAACTCCGGCGGCATCTCGGCGCCGAACGCGACCGCCCACAACAACACGCTGACCAACAACGTCAAGGTGACCGGGACGGCCTGGCCGGCCGCCGCCCTCGACGTGATCTGCGCATCCGGGGTGGCACCCCAGTACCGGACGTCGCTGAACGCCAACCAGTTCGGCTTCAGCGCCTGCCCTGTGCCCGCTCCGGTGACGGACGGCTTCCGGACGGCGGGCGCCTCGGCGGCTACGTCGGTGTTCGGCCAGGCCGGGGGCGCCTTCGGGATCGCCGCAGCCGGTGCGGATGTCTGGGGCGCGGGCGGTCAGCACGACGACCAGTACGGCGCGATCTACCGAGCGGGCTCCTTCGGGCCGACCGCGAGCGTCTCGGCGCGCGTGGTGTCGGTCAACGACGCCAACGCCTGGGCGAAGTCCGGGGTGATGGTCCGCAACGACATCACCCAGGCCGGATCCTCGACAGGGTACGCGGTGGTCGCGGTGACGGCGAGGAACGGAGTCGTCTTCGCCTGGGATTCGAACGGCGACGGCTACATCGACACGCAGGCGCAGGCCTCGGTGGATGTGTTCCGCCCCATCTGGGTGCAACTCACCCGCTCGGGCACCACGTACACGGGGTCGTACTCGTACGACGGCATCAACTACGTGCCCATCGGCGCCGCGGTCACCCTGCCGTCCGCGGCAGCGACGCAGGATGCGGGCATCTTCTCGACCTCGCACGACGCCACGCAGTCGGCGATCAACCAGTTCGACTCGGTGTCGATCCGCTCCGCTCAGTGACCGGCTGACGAGGGCGGCGGGCGGAAGCCTGCCGCCCTCGTCAGGCGCTGCGGCGGGCGCGTGCGCCGGCGCAGGCGCTGGATAGAGTAGCGGTATGACGGACGGCGGGACGCGGCAGCAGATCCTGCTGCACGCGGCACGCCTGTTCGGCCAGCGCGGCTACTACGGCACCACCACGCGGGACATCGCCGACGCGGTCGGCATCCGGCAGCCGTCACTGTTCTACCACTTCTCCGCCAAGCATCAGATCCTGGCCGAGCTGGTGGATGCGGACCTCCAGCAGACGATGGACCGCCTCCAGGAGGCGCGGCGGCTGGACGCGTCGTGGGCCGAGCGCTTCCACTACTTTCTCACCGCGAGCTCACGCGACTACCTGACGCTTCCGTACGACGCACGCGGATACTACAGCGACGCGATCTTCACCGAGCCGGAGTTCGCGGAGCAGCGCAGGGAGATCGAGCGATTCCACCAGGTGACCCGGGACTTCGTCAGCGCAGGGATCGGAGCCGGCGAGTTCCGGCTCGTCGACCCCGAGTTCGTGCAGCGCGCCATCACCGGCCTCCAGTTCGAGGGGATGCGCGAGCGCGAGACGAGCGCGTCGGCGCCGGTCTCGGAGCGGCCCCTGCAGCTGTCCGACTTCGTCCTGCGCGCGGTGCTCGCCGATCCCGGCCGGCTCTCGGAGGTGCGCCTCGCCACCGAGGCCCGTCTGCGTCACTCCGGCTAGGCGCCATTCGTCACGAATGTCGAGGTCGGGGGTGGGGCGTGAGGAAGTCTTCTCGGCCCGGACATGCGGCCGAAACAGCGCGGCAACATCGGCGTTCTATCAATTGATAGACAACGCACCTATCACTTGATAGTCTGCTCGACGGCTCATCCCGAGCCGTGGAGCATCGAGCATCGACGGAGATCCCATGCACACACGCACACGCATCAGCGCCGCAGCAGTCGTCACCGCAGCAGCCCTCGCCCTCGTCGGCTGCTCGGCAGCCGCAAGCCCGAGCGAGAGCAGCAGCAAGCCGGTCGCCACAGTCGCGCCGCCATCCATCCGCACGGCGGGCACCCTGTCCGTCTGCACGACGAACCTCGGGTCGCCGCCCAACATCTCCACGGACGCCAGCGGCAACCTGGTCGGAAGCGAGATCGACCTCGCCAAGGCGATCGCCGGCAAGGTCGGGCTGAAGCCCGACTTCGTCACCGTGGACTTCGCCGCCCTCATCCCGAGCCTGCAGGCCAAGCAGTGCGACGTCATCATGGCCTCCCTCTACATCAAGCCGGCTCGCGAGAAGGTCGTGGACTTCGTCCCGTATCTGACCTCGGCCACGGGCGTCGCGGTCAAGAAGGGCTCGAAGAACGGCGTGACCGGGCTCGACGACAGCCTCTGCGGCAAGAAGGTGATGGTCACCGTCGGCACGACCGCCCAGTCGCTCGCGGAGGCCCAGTCGACCACGTGCACGGGAGCCGGCAAGAAGGCGCTCGACATCAGCACCAACAACCAGGCGACGGTCGGCTTCCAGCAGCTCGTCAGCGGCCAGATCGACGCGTACATGGATGCGGCCGAGCTGATCGGCTACTACCAGAAGCAGGGCACGACCGGGATCCAGTTCGTCGGCCAGCCGACCTCCCCCGTCGACATCGGAGCCGCGACGGTGAAGGGCGACAGCGCGCTGCACACCGCGGTCCAGAAGGCCTTCGACGACCTGGTCTCCTCCGGCGAGTACACCACGATCCTCGACCACTGGGGACAGTCGAAGCTCGCATACACGAAGAAGGGCTGACGGTGAACTTCGACTGGGGCTTCTTCTGGAAGAACCTTCTGACGCCGGGGACGCCGTTCCTGCAGGGCTTGGTCCTCACGATCGTGATCTCGGTGCTGGCCATGGCCGGGGCGCTGATCGTCGGCCTCGTCGTCGCCCTCATGCGCCGCGCGCGGCTCGCGCCGCTGCGGATCGTCGCCAGCTTCTACATCTGGCTCATCCGCGGCACGCCGCTCCTGGTGCAGCTGGTCCTGATCTACACGGGGTTCGCTGCCGCCGGGCTGTTCCGCTTCGAGGATGTCGACCTGGCGGGCCTGCTCGTCAAGGCCGCGGTGCAGGCGGCGATCGTCGGACTGATCATCAACGAGAGCGCCTACATCTCGGAGATCATCCGCGCCGGCCTCGACTCCGTCCCGATCGGGCAGAGCGAGGCGGCGGAGGCGCTCGGGATGTCCGGGGCGTCCGCCATGCGGTGGATCATCCTCCCGCAGGCCCTCCGCCTGATGGTGCCGCCCCTCGGGAACTCGTTCAACGGGCTGATGAAGAGCACGTCCATCCTCAGCGTCATCGGCGTCTCGGAGATGTTCCTGGTGTCGCAGAGCATCAGCGCCGCCACCTTCCGCACGTTCGAGATCTTCGCGGTCGTCGCCATCTACTACCTGGCGCTCACCACGATCTGGACCATCGTCCAGGCCGGGATCGAGAAGCGCCTCAACGCCCGTGTGGGCATCGAGGCCACCGTCTCGCCCTGGCAGCGCCTCTTCGGCGGCCGCCGCGGCGCGGTGCTGACGCCCGTCCCCATCCCCCAGCAGGAGCTTTGAGATGACCGACACCGAATTCCCCCGGGCCGCCTCCCCCATCGTCCAGGCACGCAACGTCTGCCGCAGCCTCGGCGGCCGCGAGATCCTCCGCGGCGTCTCGCTGGAGGTGCAGCCGGGCGAGGTCGTCGTCCTCGTCGGGCCGTCCGGCGCCGGCAAGACGACACTGCTGCGCACGATGAACGGCCTCGAGACGATCGACGACGGCGAGCTCATCGTCGCCGGGCAGCCGGTCGGCTACCGGGTCGGCCGCGACGGCAGACGATCCCCCGCCTCGCGTACGGCGCTGATGCGCCAGCGTCAGGAGATCGGCTTCGTCTTCCAGCACTTCAACCTGTTCCCGCACATGACGGCGATCGAGAACATCTGGCACGCGCCGGTGCGCGTCCGGGGCGTCGACAAACGGGAGGCGCTCGCCCAGGCGGAGGCGCTGCTCGCCCGCGTCGGCCTCGCCGACAAGGCGGATGCCCGGCCGAACAAGCTCTCCGGCGGCCAGCAGCAGCGGGTCGCCATCGCCCGGGCACTGGCCATGAAGCCCCAGCTGATGCTCTTCGACGAGCCGACGAGCGCCCTCGACCCGGAGATGATCGGCGAGGTGCTCGATGTGATGAAGGAGCTGGCGGCCGACCACATGACGATGGTCGTCGTCACCCACCAGATGGGCTTCGCCCGCGAAGTCGCCGACCGGGTCGTGGTGATGGATGCGGGAGCGATCATCGAGGTCGCCCCGCCCGCCCAGCTGTTCGCCTCTCCGCAGCACCCGCGCACACAGGCCTTCCTCTCGAAGATCCTCTGACCGCACCCTCTCCCCTCCGTCCGGACAAGGAAGAACCATGCCTGCACCACTCACCGGCGCCGTCGCCACCCCGCACACCGCCGCCACCCGTTCGGCCGAGCACGCCTTCGCACGCGGGGGCAACGCTCTGGATGCGGCCCTTGCGGCCGCCGCGACGCTGAGCGTCGTCTACCCGCACAACGTGAGCATCGGCGGGGATCTGATCGCCCTCGTCCGCGATCCCTCCGGCCGCGTCCACTGCGTCAACGCGTCCGGCCCGGCCGGGTACGCCGTCGACCCGGCGGCGCTGCGGCACGCGCACGGCGAGGCGCTGCCCTATCGCGGCATCGACACGGTCACGGTCCCCGGCGCGATCCGCGGCTGGGAGTCGCTTCACCGGCTCGGCGCGCAGCGCCCCTGGGCGGAGCTGTTCGAGGATGCGGTCGTGGCGGCACGCGACGGGTTCTCCGTCTCGCGCTCGCTCGCGGCGGCGTACATCGAGGAGCGCGACGTGATCGGCTTCGACCCCGGATTCCGCAGCGTGTTCCTGCCCGACGGCGGCCTGACCGACGGCGGCCTGCCCGTCGAGGGTGACATCATCCGTCAGCCGGCGCTCGCGACCACCCTGGGCGTCCTGCGCGACGAGGGCGCGTCCGCCCTCTACGACGGCAGCCTGACCGACGCGTTCGTCGCGGGGCTCGCGGCTCTCGGCTCGCGGATCGGACGAGCCGACCTGATCCTGTTCCACCCGGAGCGTGTGGAACCGCTCGCGCGCCGCTTCCGGGGGCTCGACATCCACACCAGCCCGCCGAACACGCACGGCTTCGTGCTGCTGCGCGTCCTCGACGAGCTGGAGCGGGACGGCGTCGGCGACCTCCTCGGCGACGGGTTCGGCACGATGATGGAGCGCTTCTTCGGCGCCAATGCGGTCCGGGACGAGCTCCTCGCCGACCCGCGGGTCACGGCGGGCACCTTGAGCGCGCTGTTCGAGGAGGAGCCGGCGCCGGCGAACGACCCCGTCGCGCACGGGTTCCGCCCGCCGCGCGGCGACACGGTCGGGATCGCGGCCTCGGACTCCTCGGGATGGTCCGTGTCGCTCATCCAGAGCGTGTACCACGCGTTCGGCGCCGCTGTGGTGGAGCCGGGGACGGGCATCCTGTTGCACAACCGCGGCACCAGCTTCTCGCTCGACCCGGCCTCGCCCAACACCCTCGCTCCCGGAAAGCGCCCCCTGCACACCCTCATGCCGGTGATCGTGACGGACGGAGCTGCGGTCCGCTACGTCTCGGCCGTCATGGGCGGTCAGGGCCAGCCGCAGATCCACGCGCAGATCCTGCTGAACTCGATGGCCGGCACGACGGCACAGGAGGCGGTCGGCGCCGCCCGCGCCATCGTCGGCCCCCAGCGCGACGGCGACCGGCCTTCCGACGTCTACGTGGAGCCAGGGATCGGGGAGGACGCGCGACGCTCGCTGGAGGACACGGGCCTCCACCTCATCCCCGCCCCGGAGCTCAGCGAGCTCGTCGGACACGCCAACCTGATCGTGAGCGCACCGGACGGCACGATGGATGCCGGGAGCGACCCCCGCTCCGACGGCGCAGCCAGCGTAGGCTCCTACCCTCGGACCGAGGAGGAACGATGACCGATGTCACCGTGCGGCAGCGCGAACTGACCCTGGTGCTCATGCTGGCGCTGACCTTTTCCACGGGCATCGTGGACGCTGTGGGCTACCTGGGCCTCGACCGCGTGTTCGCCGGCAACATGACCGGCAACGTCGTCATCCTCGGGATGGCGCTGGTGGGCGCCGACGGCCTGCCCTGGATCGGCCCGTCGATCGCCCTGGCGGCGTTCATGGCGGGCGCGGTCCTCGGCGGCCGGACCCTCCGGCGGGAGAGCGCCGGCTGGAACACCCGGACCAGCTGGTCGTTCACGGCGGTCGCACTTGCACTGGCCGTGCTCACCACCGCCACGGCCCTCGCCGGAGGCGTGCCGCCGAAGCCGTGGGAGCTCGCCATCACGACGCTGCTGGCCGGGTCCATGGGCTTCCAGGCGGCGGTCGCCCGGCACCTCGCCGTGAAGGATGTGACCACCGTGGTCGTGACCTCGACCATCACCGGTCTCGCCGCGGACTCGGTGCTGGCCGGCGGCTCCGGGCAGCCCTGGCGGAGGCGCGCCGGCGCCGTCGCGCTCATCGCGCTCGGCGCCCTGGTCGGCGCCGCGCTGCTGCGGCTGCATATCGCGCTGCCGCTGGGCCTGGCCACCGTCGTGACGGCGGGCGCCGCCGTCGTCGGCCACCGCGCCGCCCACGAGGCGCGCGCCGACCGCTGACGCCCCGGCGTCGGCCGGCGGTCGCCTCGCGGTCGCCTGGAGGTCCGCCCGTCGTCAACTGGCCGTCGCCTGGCCATCGAGTGGCCGTCGGCCGGCCGTCGACTCGCCGTTAGCGAAGGAGATTCGGACGGATTACGTTCGAATTTCCCTCAGCACTGTCATTCGAAGGACGATCGACACCCGATCTCCTTCGAAAGAAGCGGAAACGGTCTTCACCCCGAGTTCACCCTGGCCGCCAGCCGGACCAGGTTCCGCGCGGCCATGGCGATCGTGAGCGGTCCGACGCGCGGGACGAACACGCTCGCGCGCTCCATCACCGAGGCGTCGAAGTTGGTGAACTCGGCGACATCGACGCAGATCGCGCCTTCGCGGATCTCGTCGCCGCGGATCAGCTCGAAGTCCCGTGAGGGCACGGCGGAGATGACGACGTCCGCGGAGGCGAGCGCAGCCGCACGGTCGATCCCCGAGTCGCGGACGTCGTGGGTGTGGCGGCCGATCGCCGGCTCGAACGTGACCGACCCGGCGAGGTCGAGCGAGTGGACGAGGGCGCCGTCGTTGGACAGCATGGCCGCGAGCGGACGCCCGACGAGCTCGCTCCGGTTGATCACGCAGGCAGTGACCCCGGCGAGAGGCGCGCTCCCGCCCGACCCGCGCATCCCGGCCCGCTCCAGCAGCTTCAGGATCGCGAGCGGTGTGCACGGCAGGATGGCGCGGACGGTGTGGTCCGGGTCGATGTACCGCTGGTTCTCGTAGAGCAGCCGGCTCCAGAAGGAGTGCATCCCCTCGACGTCCTTGCGCGGGTCGACCAGTTCACGCAGCCAGCGGTCCCCCGCCCGGTCGGTGAGCGGGTAGTAGAGGAACAGCCCGTCGACCTCCGGGTCGATGTTCGCCGCGGCGACCGCGGACTCGACCTCCTCCGGCGCGACGTGCCTCAGGTCGAACTGGATGCCGACATCGTCGAAGCCGCGTCGCGCGAACCGCGCGTACGTCGCCGCGGGGCCGCTCTCCTGACCGAGCAGGCCGACCACCCGCAGCGGGCGTCCTTCGGAGGCCAGCCGTTCGACGTCGCCGCGGACCTCCTCGCGGAAGGCGGCCGCGACGGGCGACGGATCGAGCACTGTCGCGGTCATGCGGCAGCCTCCAGACGACGGGCCAGTTCGTCCCGGCGCTCCTGCAGCTCGGACGCCTGGGCGGACGAGGACCGGTCGAGCTGCTCCAGGTTGATGTCGGCGGTGCGGATCGCCGCGCGTGCCGAGCCGGCGATCAGGTCCCGGCCGGCCAGGACATCGCTGACGACGCCGCGTTTCACCGCCGGCTCGAGGTCGTGCGACAGCTCGATCGCCTGGATGAGCGCGCCGACGAGCGCGAGCGGGCCTTCCGTCGCTCCGACGGACGCGTCGTCGATGGCGGCGCTCCGGGCATCCCGCTGCGCATCATCTTCGCGGGGCAGGCGGTAGGCGGCCATCAGTGCCTCGAAGTCGCGCACATCCGCGTCTGCCGCCCGGACGATCCGCGTCTGAAGGGCGGCAAGCAGGGCATCGAGCGGGGCGAGGGACGCCTCGGCGGTCACGGCGACGGCCATCCGCAGGAGACCCACGCCGAGCCCTCCCGAGATCGCCGAGATCGACCCGCCGCCGGGCGTCGGATCGGATGACGCGGTCCTCGACAGCAACTCCGACACGGGCATGGCCCACAGACTCTCGCTCATCCCGTCCAGCCTACCGATGCCGGGACGCCGCTCGCCGCGGCGTTCTCCGCGCGCTCTCCGCCAGGACCGGCGGTGCGAGTGCGGTGTTTCGGAACGTATACGGGTGCTCGCGCGCCGGCAGACGTTACAAAGAGGCGCACTCACGCAGTCAGGCCGGCCGGCGGGGGGCGCGTCTGCTAGGAGGGTGCCGTCCAGTAGCAGTAGTGGGATGCGCGCTCGAAGCCGAGCGACCGGTACAGCGCGGCGGCGGCGGCGTTCTCCGCCAGGACCTGCAGCCACAGCCGGCGGACGCCGCGCGACTCAGCGGCGGCGGTCAGCGCGAGGACGAGCCGTCTCGCACGGCCGCTGCGACGCGCGGCCGGGCGGGTCGCCACGGCGAAGAGGCCGCCCCACTCCCCCACGAGGGCGAGCCGCGCGACGGCGGCCGGCGATCCAGCGTCGCCGTCGGCGGCGTAGAGCGCCGGGCCTCCAAGGAGGATGCGCTCCACGATCGAGCGTTCGGCATCGCCGCCGCGGCCGTCCACGGACCACCAAGTGTCGAGCCAGCCGGGGCGTGGTGCGTCCTCGACCGTCACGCCGTCAGGGGTATCGCCGTCCACGCGTGGCTCATCGAACGCGGCGACCATGTTCGACTCCGCGACGAGGATGTCCGTCTGCGAGTGGGGTCGATAGCCCCTGGCGCGCAGCTCGTCCGCCAGGGCTGCGGGCGACGCCAGGCTCACCTGGAACACGGCGGGGAGGTCTCGCGACCCGTACCAGTCCTCAGCGCGGCGGACCGCGCGGCCGAGGTCGGCGACCGGTCCCGCCGTCAGCACCGAGTTCGCCCGGTTCGTCACACCTGAGGAGGCGCGCAGCGTCCATCCCCCCAGCTTCTGGCGCTCCAGGGCCGGCCAGCCCCGATCCGCGAGACGGTCGAGGACGCAAGGCGCAGGCAGCTCCATGTACCGACGCTACCGGGTCACGACGCGCGCCGCGGCGACGACTGCCGCGGTTGGGAACGTATGCGGGTGCTCGCGCCCCCGCATACGTTACGAAGCGGCGCACACGCACTCGGGCCGGCCTGAAAGGGAGGCGCGGCGCTCAGTCGATCGTCGCCGTCGCCGTTCCCGCCTCCGCCTCCGACACCGCGGTGCGGCCGCCGGCCGCATCCCGCAGGGTGAAGGGATGCGCGTCCGGCCCGCTCGCGGTGAGCGAGCCTCCACGGCGCGTCACCGTGTACTCCGCCACCGCACCGTCGGGCGTGGTCACCGTCACGGTCCGCTCGCCGTCCGGCCCCGGATACGCCACCAGCGTCAGCCCCTCCCGGTAGTCGTAGTCCGGCCGGTCGTCCCGGCCGCCCAACGGAAGCACCGCACCCTCGCGCACATACAAGGGGAGACTGTCGAAGCCGTGCGTCTCGCGCATCCACCGGCCGCCCTCGGCCTGGCGTCCCGAGAAGTACTCGGTCCAGGTGCCGGAAGGCAGGTAGAACTCCACTTCTGAGGCCGAAAACACGGGCGCAACCAGAAGGTCCGCCCCGAGCAGGTACTGCCGGTCGAGGAACTCGACGGCGCGGTCACCCGGGAACTCCAGCTGCAGCGGACGCATCACCGGGATCCCCCGCGTGTGCGCCTCCTGCCCGGCCGCGAAGAGGTACGGCATCAGCCGCAGCTTCAGCTTGGTGAAGATGCGGGTCACCTCCACCGCCTCCTCGTCGAACGCCCACGGCACCCGGTACGAGTCGCTGCCGTGCAGCCGGGAGTGGCTGGAGAGGAGCCCGAACGCGGTCCAGCGCTTGAAGACGCCCGGATCCGGCGTGCCTTCGAACCCGCCGATGTCGTGGCTCCAGAAGCCGAAGCCGCTCAGCGCGAGCGAGAGCCCGCCGCGCAAGGTCTCGGCCATCGACTCGTAGCTGGAGGTGTTGTCCCCGCCCCAGTGCACGGGCAACTGCTGCCCACCGGCGGTCGCCGACCGGGCGAAGAGCACGGCCTCCCCTTCGCCCTTCGCTTCCTGCAGCACCTGGAACACGGCCTCGTTGTACAGCTGGGTGTAGAGGTTGTGCATGCGCTCCGGCGAGGAGCCGTCGAAGTACTCCACCTCGAGCGGGATGCGCTCCCCGAAGTCGGTCTTGAAGCAGTCGACGCCCTGCGCGATCAGGGTGCGCAGCTTGTCCTGGTACCAGCGGGTCGCGTCAGGGTTCGTGAAGTCGACCAGGCCCATCCCGGCCTGCCAGAGGTCCCACTGCCACACGTCGCCGTTCGGCCGCTTCACCAGGTAGCCGGCGGCCGCGGCCTCCGCGAACAGGGGCGAACGCTGCCCGATGTACGGATTGAGCCACACGCAGACGCGGAGGTCCTTGTCGTGCAGGCGGCCGAGCATCCCCTCCGGGTCCGGGAAGGTGCGCGGGTCCCACTCGAAGTCGCACCAGTTGAACTCGCGCATCCAGAAGCAGTCGAAGTGGAACACCGACAGCGGCAGGTCGCGCTCGGCCATGCCGTCGATGAACGAGGTGACCGTCTCCTCGTCGTAGGCGGTGGTGAAGGAGGTGGACAGCCAGAGGCCGTACGACCAGGCCGGGACGGACGCCGGCCGGCCGGTGAGGGCGGTGTACCGCTCCAGGATCTCCTTCGGCGTCGGGCCGTAGATCAGGAAGTACTCCAGGCTCTCCCCCGGCACCGAGAACTGCACGCGCTCGACGGCCTCCGACCCGATCTCGTACGAGACGTGACCGGGATGGTTGACCAGCACGCCGTATCCACGGTTCGTCAGGTAGAAGGGGACGTTCTTGTACGCTTGCTCGCTGGACGTGCCGCCGTCCGCGTTCCAGATGTCGACCGACTGGCCGTTCTTGACCAGCGGGCCGAAACGCTCGCCCAGGCCGTAGACCAGTTCGCCCACGCCGAGGGCCAGCTGCTCGTGCACATAGGTGCCGTCACCCGCCACGCTCAGGTAGGCCAGCGACTTGGAGCCGCTGGAGGTGAGGATGCGGTCCCCGGCCGAGAAGGTCAGCGACCAGGGTGCTCCCCGCTTCACCGTCGCCGTCAGCCCGCCGGTCGTCAGCACGCCGGCCTCGTCGTCGACGGAGACTTCGGCGTGGCCCTCCTCCACGTGGAGGTCGAAGCCGCGTTCCGCGCGGCCGCCCTGCCAGTGGTCGATCCGCACGCCGACGATGCCGGGCAGCGGCGAGCTGAGGGTGACCGTCAGAGTCGGACGGTTGAGCGTGTCGCCGCGGCGCTCGATGACCTTGCCGGGCGCGGTGATCGTGAGGGTGCCGTCGCCGGCGCACACGTCGTACGCCTCCTGGGCGTAGACCGGCGTGACGCCGTCGCGCAGCATCCAGAAACCATCGGTGAACTTCATGTCGGGGATGCTCCGGTTACTTGACCGCGCCGGCGGTGATGCCGCGGGTCAGGGTGCGCTGGAAGATGAGGAAGAAGATGAGCGTGGGGATGAGGCCGAGCAGCGCCGACGCGGAGGTGGTGGTCACATCCATCAGGCGGTCGCCCTGCAGCACGCTGATCGCCACGGGCACGGTCTGGTTGTCGTTGGACACCAGGAAGGTCAGCGGGATCAGGAACTCGTTCCACGTCCAGATGAAGAAGAAGATGAGCAGCACGCTGAGCGTCGGCCGCGAGATCGGGACGACGACCCGCCAGAGGATGCGCCAGCGGCCGGCGCCGTCGAGCGACGCGGCCTCCAGTATCTCCTTCGGGAAGGTGCCGTACACGCTCGAGAGGAGGTAGGTGCCGAACGCGCTCTGGATCACCGTGAAGATGATGATGACCGACCACACGTTGTCGTACAGGCCGACCTGCTTGAACATGTTGTACAGCGGATAGAGCAGTGCCTCCTGCGGCAGCATGTTCGCGAGCAGGAAGAGCACGATGATCCACGTGCGCGCCTTCACCCGGCCGATGCCGAGCGCGTAGGCGTTGAGGACCGAGAGCACCACCGACAGGACGGCGACCGTCCCGGAGATGAAGAACGAGTTCCACAGCTTCTCGGGGAAGTTCACCCGGTTCCAGAAGTTGACGATCCCGTCCGTGTAGAAAGTCGTCGGCACCTGGAGCGGACCGCCCGAGTTGTAGTCTGCCGGGCTCTTGAACGAGTTCAGCAGGATGAGCAGGAACGGGAACGCGATCGCGACCCCGATGACGATCGCGACGACCAGGATGATCCAGTCGGTCGCGGTCTTGCGCGGCTT
This sequence comes from Leifsonia sp. HAY1-4F, assembly GCF_056755275.1. Taxonomy (NCBI): domain Bacteria; kingdom Bacillati; phylum Actinomycetota; class Actinomycetes; order Micrococcales; family Microbacteriaceae; genus Leifsonia; species Leifsonia sp. HAY1-4F. Next base: position 1,098 of record NZ_JBNDHX010000044.1, on the reverse strand, counting down.
CTGCCGCTTGAGCTTCCGCGGCGCCTCCGCGGGGGCGGCGGTGCGCGGGCGGTCGAGTGTTGTCGACATCAGTTCTCGTTCTCCCTGCGCTCCGCGCGGTTCTGGGCGATCATGAAGAGGATGGCGACGGCGACGATGACCACGGTGAGCGCGGTCGCGATCGTGGCGCCGTAGCCCACCTGCTGGCTCTGGAAGAACTCGCTGTACGAGTAGACGCTGGGCACCATGGTCGCGGTGCCCGGGCCGCCGCGGGTCAGGGTGTACACCGGGCCGAAGACCTTGAGCGCCGCGATGGTGCAGGTGAGGGTGACGACGAAGATCTCCGGCCGGATGATGGACACCGTGATCGAACGGAACCGCTGGAACCAGTTGGCGCCATCCAGCTCCGCCGCCTCGTAGAGCTCCGGGTCGACCCGCTGGAGTGCCGCCATGAAGATGACGATCGGGTAGCCGAGCTGCACCCAGACCATCACGACCATGATGGATGCGAGCGCCGTATCCGGGCTGCCCAGCCAGTTGTGCGAGAGCTGCCCGAGTCCCACCGACTGCAGCATTGTGTTGAGCGCGCCGTTGTCGGGACGCAGGATCCAGCCGATCACGATCGCCGCGATGACGACGGGGAGGATCTGCGGCAGGTAGTACGTTGCGCGGAGGAAGCTCGCCAGCCTCCCGCCGAACTTCTTGCCGATCAGATCGAACAGCATGGCCGCGAGGACGAGGCCTACGAGGGTCGGGATGACGACCATCGCGATGATCATCGCGATCGAGTTGCCGAACGACGTCCAGAACTTCTCGTCGGCGAACAGGCGCGTCCAGTTGGTCAGCCCGATGAACTTCGGCGGGCGGATGCCGCGGTAGCTGGTGAAGCTGAGGTAGATGTTCCAGACCAGCGGGACCAGGACGATCACCGTCAGCAGGACGAATCCCGGCAGCAGGTACCACCAGAACCGCCCGTGACCGCCACCCGGGACCAGCGCTTCGCTGGCGCCCCGCCCGCCGCGCGCCTGCTTCCCGCCGCTGCGCGCGGTGCGCACGCTCACGTCGACCATGCGTTCTCTCCTTCTGTTCCCGTCCCCCTCCCCCCACCATCGAGTCCGC
>NZ_JBNDHX010000043.1:0-28683 GCF_056755275.1 Leifsonia sp. HAY1-4F | reverse complement strand
GACCGCACACCGGCCGAGGACCGGCGCGCCGAGGACACCGGCGTCCGCATCCATCGCCGGCTCTGGCGGCACTGGGGGACGCCGGCCGGGATCTACGGCACCATCGTCTACGCCAGCGTCATCGCCGCGTCCTCCGTCAGCAACGACGATGCCGGCTCGGCGGTGGAGATCCTCGTCTTCAGCCTGGTCAGCATCGTGGTGTTCTGGCTGGCCCACGTCTACTCCGACGCCCTGGGCTTCCACGGGGATGCGGACCGGCTCGGCGACCGGATGCGCGACTCGCTGCGCTACGCGGTGGGCGAATCGGGCGGGATGCTGGAGGCGGCCGTCATCCCGAGCGTGCCCCTGCTCCTCGGATCCCTCGGCATCGTGCCCTCCGATGTGGGCGTCGGCCTGGCGCTCTGGCTGTGCGTGCTGATGCTCGCGCTGCTCGGCTTCCTCGTCTTCCTCGTGCGCGGCCGCTCCCAGTGGGTGTGCCTGGCGGGAGCCGTCGTGACGGGACTGTTCGGGGTCGTCGTGATCATCCTGAAGACGACCCTGTCGCACTGATCGGCGTCTGCGCGGGATGGTCGCCACATACCGACGAGACCGTTCTGTGTACCCAGTGATGGGGGTTTAAGCCCCTGATCAGGGTGATCGCAGGGTTAAACGCTGTCGCAGCGCCTCGGCGGAGGGGTAGCGTGCCAGCCAACCGACGAAATGTTGGACCCCGATGGATGACCAGGCAGCGAAGCCCGAAGCCGTCACTCGTGCACGACACGCCGACCAGTCCGAACCCAGGAAGCGTCGACGCGTCTCCGGTCGCGTTCGGGCGCTGCTCGCCGGCGGCCTCGTCCTTGGGGTCGGTGCGACCGTCACCCTTGCGGCCTGGAACGACTCCGAGTTCGCGACGGGCACCTTCCAGGCCGGCACATTCAACCTGCAGGGGTCCACCGACGGCACCGCGTTCAGCGACCACGCCACCACTCCCGGTGCTGCGCTGGGCTTCAGCGTGAACGCTTCGTCGCTGTCGCCGGGCGACGTCGTCTACGCGCCCTACGCCGTCCGGCTCGCGGCGAACACCACGAGCCCGGCGACGGTGACGGTGACCGCACCCTCCACGACGGGCACGGTCACGAACCTGACGTACACGCTCATCCAGCCCTCCAGCTTCGGGTGCACGTCCTCGACGACCGGCACCGTGCTGGTGCCGGCGGCGACAGCGGTGGGGAGTGTTCCGGGGACGGTGACGTTCGAGCTGGCGCCGGGCGCTCCGGTGACCAGCGCCGGCGCCGCCGTCGACCTGTGCTTCGCCGTGACCGCGGGAGCCGGGCTCACCCAGTCGCAGGCCGGGACCGCGACATGGCAGTTCCAAGCGTCCTCGCACTGAGCGCGGACGGAGTCACCCCACCGAACCGTCGGCGACGCAGCGCGGGCCGGTGGCTCCGGAGCGCCCTGCTGAACGTGGCCGCCGTCGGGGGAGTGCTGTGCCTGCTGTGGGTCGCGGCCGCTCTGGTGTTCCATCTGAGTCTCATCATGTTCAAGACCGGGTCCATGTCCCCGACCATCCCGACCGGGTCGCTGGCGCTGGTGCACCAGGTTCCGGCCGCAGAGGCCCGGGTGGGGGATGTGGTGACCGTCGACCGGCCGGGCCAGCTGCCGGTGACGCACCGCGTGGTGTCCGTCGAGCCCGCTCAGGATGGGCGTGCCCGCCTGGTCCTGAAGGGTGACGCCAACCCGACGGTCGACCCGGCTCCCTATGACGTCGCGACGGTCCGCGAGGTGTTGTGGTCTGCGCCTGGACTCGCCCGGGTCGTGGTGTGGCTGGGCAGCCCGTGGGTGATCGGCGTGCTGACTCTCAGTGTCGCGGCCCTGGTCACGTGGGTGTTCTGGCCGCGAGAACGAGGGGAGCAACGGGAGGGACGCGAACAGGGCGGGGGCCGCGGCCGCCGGTCGCGCGGACGCCGGGTCGATGTCGCGGGGTTCCGCACATGAGCCGCCGGCCTGCGATACGGTTCGCGGCGACATCCTGCACCGCTGCAGCCATAATCCTCGTCGGCCTCCTCGGTTCGGGAACTCCCGCCGCAGCTTCCGCACCCGCTCCCACGCCGCCGCCCCTGACGCTCACCTCCGATGCCGGCCCGCGGCCCTTCCTGCTGGTCCCGGGCCAGAGCACACCGTGGCTTGTGGATGTGGTGGCCGACGTGAGCGAGCTCGACAGCCTCCTCGGGCAGCTCTCCGCGACCGGTCCGCTCGCCCGCTCCGACGCCATCACCGCCGAGGTGGAGAGCTGCGTCCGCCCGTGGGCCGGCGGGACCTGTTCCTCGGGCGCCCGTATCGTCCTGCCGGCCACCGCGCTGAGCGCGCTGCCCGCCGCCCGCACGGCCCTCGAGGCGAGCGTGAAGCCGACGCCCGGCACGGTCCATCTGCAGATCCGGCTCGCGCTCGCCCCCGACGCGTCCATCGACACCGCGAGCAACACCGTCACCGCTGTACTGCGCGTGGATGCGTCCGGGACGATCACCGAGGCAGGCGGCCCGGCGACCCTCCCGGACACCGGAACCCGCATCGGCGACTACGGGGCGCTGGCGGGCGCCGCCGTCCTGGGAGGCATTCTGCTCGCGCGGGTCGGCGCCAGGCTGAGGCGGCGACGTCGTGCCTAGGCGGATCACCCGGCTGTTGGTCGCCGCAACGCTCACCTCCCTCGTCGCCGTCGGCGGCCTGATCGCCATGCCGCAGCCGGTGGATGCGCAGTGGCGCGATCAGGAGGTGGCGACCGCGACCCTCCAGGCCAAGACCATCCCCCCGGTGACGCTCGCCGGAACGGCGCCGTTCTGCTCCTGGGCGGGCTTGGTCACAACGACGAGCGTCAGCCTCCAGTGGTCGCCTCCGGCGGGCTACGCCTCGACGACCGTCCAGTTCGTCGCCCAGAAAGGCACGAACAGTCAGCTCGTCACCGGAGCGACGACGACCGTCGCCGGCGGCGTGTACACGACGACCATCCCGATCAGCATCCTGAACGCCATCGGCAGCCTGCTCGGCGGAAGCTTCGTCATCCACGTCACCGTCGTAGACCCGCAGACCGGATGGAGCTCGAAGGTCGTCGACTACACGTACGTCATGACGCTCGCGGGCATCGTGACGTCCTGCTCCGCCACTCCCGCCGGCTGAGCCGGCGCGCCCGGTGCCGTAGCGTGGATGGGCCGGGCGAGAGGAGGGCATCCGTGGATGGTCCGCCTCCGCTCGCTCCTGCGGCCGTCGCCCGCTCGGTGCGCGTCCGCTATCCCGGTGCGACCGCCTGGACGCCGGACGAGGTGGAGGTGGAGGTCGCGCCCGGCGAGGTGCTCCTCGTCCTCGGCCCGAGTGGATGCGGCAAGTCGACGTTCGCGCTGAGCTTCAACGGGCTCGTGCCGCACGCGGTTCCCGCCGAGTTCGCCGGCACGATGACCGTCGGCGGGGTCTCGACGCGGGAGGCGAGCGTGGCGGAGCTCAGCGAGCGCGTGGCGATGGTGTTCCAGGACCCGGAGGCGCAGCTGGTGACCCGCACGGTCCTCGACGAAGTGTGCTTCGGTCCGGAGAACCGGCTCGTCCCGGCGGCCGAGGTCGAGGCGCGCGCGGAGGCCGCCCTGCGCGCAGTCGGACTGTGGGACCGCCGCGACGAGAACCCGGACATCCTGTCCGGCGGCGGCAAGCAGAGACTCGCCATCGCGTGCGCCCTGGCGCTCGGGTCGCCGCTGCTGGTCCTCGATGAACCGACCTCCAGCCTCGACCCGGCCGGTGCAGAGGAGGTGTACCGGCTCCTCGGCGAGCTCACCGCGCCCGGCTCGACGCGGTCGGTCGTGCTGGTCGAGCACGACCTCGACCTGGCACTCGGAATCGTGGACACGGTGCTCGTGCTGGACGGTGCGGGCCGCCCCTTCGCCTCCGGCCCGATCGGCGAGGTGCTGCGCGCCCGCGCCGAGGATCTCGAGGCTCTCGGCGTCTGGCTGCCCACTCCGACGACCGCCGCCCTGCGGATGCGCAGGGCGGGCATCCCGCTGGATCCGCTGCCGCTCACGGTCGAGGAGCTGGCGGCGGCGCTGGCGGATCTGGATGTGGACAATGCCGGCGAGAAGGCAGGGGCTGGAGGGTCGGAGGTCGCCGGGGGCGGAGGAGCGTGGGCGGAGGTTCGTGCGGACACCCGGGGAGACCGGGGCGGGGCCGCGGAGCCGAGCGGGACCGGTTCCGGCCGGGACGCGGAGGCACCCCCGGCGGTCTCGGTCACCGGGCTCAGCGTGCGGCGCGGTGCCCGCCGCATCCTGAACGAGGTCTCGCTGCGCGTACCCCGAGGCGACTTCCTCGCCGTGGTCGGCCCGAACGGCGCGGGCAAGAGCACGCTCGTGCAGTCGCTCGCCGGCGTCCTGCGCGTGCCGCGGGGGACCGTGGAGGTGCTCGGCATCGACCAGGCGCGAGCATCGGGGAGCGCTCTCCGCGAGACGATCGGCTTCGTGTTCCAGAATCCCGAGCACCAGTTCGTGGCCCACACCGTGCAGGACGAACTGGCGCTCGGTCTGCGACAGCGCCGGCTCCCCGAGACGGAGGTCAGCGCCCGCGTCGACGGGATGCTCACTCTGCTGGACCTGCACGCGCACCGCTCGTCGCATCCATTCCGGCTCTCCGGCGGGCAGAAACGGCGGCTGTCGGTGGGCACGGCACTGATCGAGGGCGCGCCCGTCCTGGTCCTGGACGAGCCGACCTTCGGCCAGGACCGCGCCCGCGCGGCCGACCTCCTGGAGCTGCTCGCCGCGCTGAACGCGTCCGGCACGACGGTCATCGTCGTCACCCATGACCTCGGGCTGATCGGCCAGTACGCACGCCATGTCGCGATCCTCGACGAGGGGCGGGTCGTGGCCCTGGATGAGACGGCGCGCATCCTGCGCGACCGTGCGCTGCTCGAGGCGCACGCGCTCCGGCAGCCGCCGCTGGTGCGGGCGCTCGCCGGGCCGTCCATCCCTGCGGAGCTGCGCGGACTGACACGACTCGCCGACCTTCCCGGGCTGCGATGACGGCGCCCGCCCTCCGCCTGGCGACGCCTGCGCCGAGCTTCCTCCACCGGCTCAACCCGCTCGCGAAGGTCGCCGCGGTCGTCCCGGCCTGGATCGCGCTGCTCGTGGCCCGGGAGCCGGCCGCGCCGCTCCTCCTGCTACTACTCGCGGTCCTGCTTCTGCTGGCTGGAGGCCGCCTCCACGCCCGCGCGCTGGTCCTCCTCCTCATCGGCGTGCCGGTCGGCATCCTCATGGTGTCGGTCGGATCCGCCGTTTGGGTCGACCCCGTACGTGCGGCCGGCACGGCCGTGCTCGTCTCCGCCGGCCCGCTACGGCTCAGCACGGGCGCGCTCCTCATCGGCCTGACGACCGCCCTCCGCCTGGCGGCCCTGCTGACCCTCGGTCTGATCGGTGGTCTCACGACGAGCGGGCCGGAGCTCGCGCGGGCGTTGACCGCGCAGCTGCACATCCCGTACCGCTTCGCGTACGCGGCCGTGGCCGCCTACCGGTTCGTACCGCGCTCAGCCGCCGAACTCACGCTGATCCGCCAGGCGCTGCGGATCCGCGGCGTCGCCCCCGGGCGCGGGCCGATCGCGGCCGCCAGACGGATGCTGGCCGGCATCGTACCCCTCCTCGCGTCCAGCATCCGTCACGCCGACCGCGTCGCCCTCGCGATGGAGTCCCGGGCGTTCGGCGCCCACCCTCGACGCACGGAACGCGTCCCTCCGCGCTGGCGGACGGCCGACACCGTGTTCACGGTGGCGGGATGGGCGGCGACGGCGGCAGTGCTGGTGCTGGTGCTGGTGCTGCGGTTGACGTGACGTCGCGCTCCCGTCGCCTCCCGGGCCAGGAGATGCGCGATTGCGCCCTTACGGAACATGTGCGGCCCGGCGAACACCGGCAAACGTTCCAAATCGCAGCATTCACCGCCGCTTCGGTGCATCCGGCCGCTCCCATCCGCCGCGGCGATGCCCCAGGTCTCCCCCGGAGTCGCCCACCGGCGGCACGTCACGACATTCGTGACGAATGGTCGCTCTGATCGCGTGGAGGGGGACATTCGTGACGAATCGCGCCCGCGCGCCGGCAGAGAAGGCTCGCAGAATGACCCTCGAAGGGGGGTGATTTGGGCCGATCCCAGGGTGAACCCGGGGTGAAAACCGTCCGGTTGGGATGTCGCAGTCGGCAGACTCGACGGTATCCCGTCAGCAGTGCGTCCTCGCTGCACGTGCTGTCGGACCGAAACCGTTCTGCCCGAAGGACTTTCGCCGTGCTCAGCCGACTTCGTACATTCCTCGCATCCTCCGGTCGCGACGACCGCCGCGACCGCCGCCGCACGCTCCGCGCACCGGCCAGTGTCGCGACCGGCATCGTCCTCGCCCTGATCGGCGCGGTCGCCATCGGCGCCCCGGCCGCCAACGCCGACGACCTCGGCTCCGGTGTGCTCAACCTCTCGAAGACGGCGAGCGTCACCCAGGTCGAGCCCGGACAGAGTTTCGTCTACACGATCAACTATGGATGCTCGTCGACGACCACGGGATGCGTGAACGCGGTCCTGACCGACCCCGTTCCCGCCCCGCTGCAGATCGTGGGCAAGCCGACGGTCGTGGGCGCGGGTAGCGTCACGACCACGGTGAGCGGGAACACGGTGACGGTCGCGTTCGCGGACAACGTGCCCAACACCGTCCCGGCGAGCACGGGACTCGCCGCCGGCACCACAGGGTCCGTGCAGATCCAGGTCACCATGCCGTCCGACGTCGCCAAGGACCAGGACGGCGTGCAGCTCACCAACACTGCGACGTTGCAGGCGACCAACGCGGCGACCGTCACCAGTGGCGTCCCCGTGACGGTGAACGTCCCGGACGTGATCGCGGCGACGGTGTCGAAGACGTGGACGCCGGGCTCCACCCAGTACAACCCGGGGGAGACCTCGCAGGTCGCGCTGACCGTCAAGAACACGTCCAACATCCCGGCGACCAGCCTCACCGTCGCTGAGCCGGCCGACCCGAGCGCGGCCACGAGCACGTTCGAGTTCTACGATTTCGCGGGCTTCGGCGCCGTCACCTTCCCGGCCGGCGCCGACCAGGTGCAGGTCGTCGCGATCACCGCAGGGGGACCGGTCGACGGTCCCGTGGGTGCCACGCCGCAGCTGCCCGGGGGCGTGCAGGCCGGGGACGTGACCGGCCTCCGGTTCGTCTTCTCCTCCAGCACCGGCGACACCATCGTCGCGGGCGGCACCGCAGGCTCCGTCGCGCTGACGCTCGCGCAGCGCGCCGCCAGCCGAACCGACGCGACCGCCCTCGTGACCGGAGGCACCCGCACCAACCAGGTCGGCGCCACGGTGAGCACGCCGGACGGCGACGGCCAGGCTCCTCCCGCGTCGGCCCAGCAGGTGGTGGCGCCCCTCACCGTGAGCGTCGCCGCGGGCAAGTCGTTCCAGGACCAGCAGATCCCGGCCGGGCAGTCCTCCACGGCCACCGTCACGGCGAAGAACACCTCGACCGGCCCCCTTACCAGCCTGACCGTGAGCGAGCCGGGATCCGGCACCTTCTTCACCGACAAGGTCACCTTCGGAGGATTCACCTCCAGCGCCGCGTGGCCGCAGGGCGCGACCGGCGGCACCGTCCACTGGCTCGTGAACACCGGATCCGCGCCCGCGGATTCCGCGTTCGACCAGAACTCCGGCCTCCCGGCAACGCCGACCCTCGCGAGCGGCCAGTTCCTCACCGGGTTCCAGGTCGTCTACACCGGCACGATCGCGACGGGCGCGTCGGCGAGCATCCCGTTCACCGTGGACACGACGACGGATGCGGGGCCGGCCGGCTCCGGCTTCGTCAGCTACCCGAACACCGTCACCGTGACCGGCGTCAATCCGGCCGGGACGGCGTCGGACGACGCGGGCGCGAGCCTCGACGTGTACTTCCCCGAGGTGGAGCTGACCCTCGGCAAGTCGGTCACTCCCAGCTCGGTGATCCCCGGCGGCACCAGCCTCGTGCAGCTGTCCGCCCAGACGCCGACCGGCACCAGCTCCGTCCGGCCGAACACCATCGTGGTAACCGAGCCCCAGGACACCGCGAACTCTCCGTACTGGAACGCGTTCGACGCCACCGGGATCGCGTCGACCGCCGTTCCCGCGGGTTCGACCCTGACGATCGAGTACACGACCGACGGCACCACGTGGCAGCCCTTGACCGTGGTGGATGCGACGGCCGGCTCGAAGACGTACTCGGCCACGCTCGACAGCGTGCTGCCCAGCGGGACGACGCACTCCGACCTCCGGGGACTGCGCTTCACCTTCGCGGATGCCGACGGCTTCGGCCAGGCGACCAACGTGAAGCCGGCCATCACCTTCACCGCGCGCGCTCTGCTCCGCGACGGCACCGGCCCGACGAACCCGGGCGCGTACCCGACCGTCACCCCCTACCAGAACTGCGCGGTCAGCCAGGCGTCCGGGACGGTCGCCGGCACGGCCGTCACGAGCCAGCCCGCATCGGCCTGCGCGACGGTGGGCGTGCAGGCGACCACGGGCGGCCCGGGCTCGCTGATCGCGGCGAAGAGCTGGGACGGCCAGAAGGTCGTCCAGGCGCAGTCCGGTGTCACGACGGGCGTCACCCTCGGCTGGGGCAGCCAGGTGAGCGGGATGCAGTCGATGACCATCCAGGATCCTGCGGTGCCGAGCCCGGTCGCGGGCAGTGTCTTCCAGGCGTTCGACCTGGCGCGGATCGACGCCATCACCCCGACGGTGACGCAGGGCGCGACGTTCGACCCGCTGATCCGGTGGGACAAGGTCTCGAAGGTCGAGCTCTTCGACGGGACGACGTGGAACGACATCACGTCGGAGGCGTGCGCGAGCGCGAACGCTTGCGACGGGATCTTCCCCGGGTACACGCTGACCGCAGCGGAGCGTGCGAGCACGCAAGGTGTCCGGCTGACGGTCGTGGAGAGCCCGAACCGCGCGGCCCGCATCCAGGCGACCGGCGACCCGACCGCTCCGGCCGTCGGCAGCGGGGTGGCCAGCGTGAGCGCCAGCGCCGTTCCGGGCGGCCGCACCATCCACCTCGATCTCCGACTGCGCAACAGTGTGCGCGGCAGCACCCTCACCGACTGGGTGACCGGTACCCGCACCTACAACCTGCCCGGCTCGCCGGGGGCGGTCGACAACTCCCTCGAGGTGGGCGCGCAGCCCTTCACCGGCGCTCCGACCACCCGGGATGCGGACGACCACGTCACGATCGTCGATCCGACGTTCACCACGAAGGTGACCAAGACCGCGTCGTCGCAGACGCTGGTCATCCCGCAGCCGGATGTTCCAGCCTCCGCGTACCCGTCCACGACGTACACGACGACCGCGACCAACACCTCGAACAGCAGCACGTGGCAGCTGCGGCTGTCCGACCCGACGGAGTGCGCGAACGCGACCACCTCGGACCCGTGCGTGTTCGCGCCGTACGACGCGACCACCAATCCGTTCGAGCAGCTCACCCTGACGAAGATCGCCGTGGACCTGTCCCAGGCGCCGGGCGTGCAGGCGTCGCAGAGCAGCGTCTCCCTGCTGCACCGGGCCGCAGACGGCACCGAGACGACCGACACCCTCAGCCTCGCCGCCGCGGCCGCCCTGACCCCTGCCGACCTGAGCGACGTCGTCGCCGTCAGCGCACTGCTGCGCGGCACCAACGCACAGGGACCCGACGGCACGGGAGGCACGATCTCGCCCTCGCAGAAGATCACCCTCACGCTGACCGCGCAGCTGCGCAAGACGAGCCGCACCGGGGGCGCGGCTCCGACGCCCAGCACCATCCAGAACACCGCGCACGCGACGCTGCACGACGACGTGTACCCCGGCGTCCAGGCGGCCGACGCGCGCGGCGTCGCGCTGACGCTGCAGAACGGGAACCTGCAGGTCACGACGGCGAAGTCGTTCAACCCGTCGAGCACCCTGCAGTCGAAGCCCGCGGACCCGATTCAGGTGAACCTGCGTGCCCGCTCGACCGGGACGCTGTCGCCCAAGGTGCTCGTGATCGAGGATGCGGATCCGACGTTCTGGAACGCCTTCACCCTGAAGTCCTTCACTCTGCCCAACACGCCGACCGGTGCCGACCGGGTCCAGGTGGATGCGCAGACGGGCCAGGGACCGGCCGCCGCATGGCAGACCGGGACGCCGACCGCGATCGGCTCGGCCGCGCTGCCCTCCGGCGTCGCCGCGGGGGATGTGACCGGCCTGCGCTTCACCTTCTCCCGCTCCGATGGCGGCCCGTTCGCCGCCTCCAACGACGTGGATGAGGTCACCCTGAACCTCTCCCTGCGGAGCACTCTGCGCGACGGCAGCGGACCTGTGACCTCGACCGTCGTCCCGCAGCCGATGCCGGGTGAGACCGCGCCCGGGACCGTGTCGGACACCGTGACGGCCGACGCGGCGTACAACGACGTGCAGGCGCAGCAGGCGAACGCCACCGCGACCTTCACCGTCGACCCGGGCACCGCGAAGATCGCCGTGGAGAAGACCAGCCCCGGCCAGGCCGCGTCGGGACGCGAGGTGAACTGGACGCTGCGCTTCAAGAACACCGGGACGGGCATCCTGCCGAACCCTGTGGTGACGGACACGCTGCCGGCCGACGGCTCCCTGCTGTACGTCCCGACGAACGTTCCGACCTACAGCACCTCGACGGGAGGGACGCTGCCGACGGACGGCGCGGTCATCGCCCGCGTCTACGATCCCGCGACGGGGACCATCCGCTTCACCTGGCCTGCCGGGTCGCAGCTGGCCCCCGGAGAGACCTACAGCATCACGATCGGCCTGCAGATCGAGCCGGGCCTGGCGCCGGCGTCGTCCGCAGTCAACACGTTCGGCGTCACGACCGACCGCCAGCTCGCGAGCAGCGACTGCACGGCGCTCAACCCGGGCAACGGCCGTGCGGTGGCCTTCGCCGCGAACACCTGCTCGACCAGCAACGTGGTGACCACCCTTTCGCAGGGCTCGTTCACCGCATCGAAGGGTGTGAAGTCGTCCACCGGCCAGGCGCAGAACGTCGTCAACCCGGCGCTCCCCTGCACCCCCGACAGCGAGGGCTACTACCGGTACCCGTGCGCCGCGGTCAGCGCGATCGGCGCGACCGACGACTGGAAGCTCGACATGGTGAACGGCGGGAACGTGGCCGCCAGGACCCTCACCGCCGTGGATGTGTTCCCCGCACCCGGGGACACGGGCGTCGTCGACTCCTCCCCCCGCGGCTCGATCTACACGCCGCGGTTCAACGGCGACCTCGCCTTCCAGCCGTCCGCGGACGCCGCGGGCGCCGCGATGACCTGGTTCGTGACCACCGCCGCGAAGCCGTGCGCGGCGGACATCACGCCCGGCTCCTCGTGCCCGGCCGGGTCGTGGCTGCCCTCGAGCACCGTGGGCACCAGTATCCAGGCCGGAGATGTCACCGGCGTCAAGATGGTGTTCGACTTCAGCGGGACGGCCACGGGCACCCTCGCGCCCGGGGCCGAGGTGAAGGTGACCTACACCAGCACGAACATCCCGACCACTGCCGCCGGCGACGACCGCGCGCCGGTGAGTGCTCCGGTGACGGCCGTGCGCGCATGGAACTCGTTCGGCTTCTACCCCACCTACGTGTCGGGGTCCCAGCCGGCCGGTCCCCAGGAGCCCATCAAGGCGGGCGTCATCCTGACGGGCGGTCCGCTGCAGATCGCCAAGACGGTCACGGGACCGGCGGCGCAGTACGCGCCGACGAGCTTCCAGGCGGATGTCGTCTGCACGGTGACCGGCGTCGCGGTGGACCTCGGTGCGAACGCATCCGTCAGCCTCAGCGCCGCGAACCAGTACACGGCGCGGATCGACGGCATCCCCACCGGCGCGCAGTGCGCGGTCACCGAGCATGGACCCGACGGCTCGTACGGCGAGACGAGCCGCAGCGTCACGCCCGGATCCGTCACCATCGCCGCCGCAGACGCGACCGCGCCGGTGCCGACCGGCCAGCAGGTCGCCATCGTCAACGACTACGGGGTGACCGCACTCACCGTGACCAAGCACGTGGACACGGCGGCGACCGCGGGGACGTTCGGACCGTTCGCCGTCGGCGTCGTCTGCACGGCGCCGCTCGGCCAGGGCATCCCGCTCGCCGCCGGCGATGCCGCGTTCTCTCTGCAGGACGGCGGATCGCACACCATCGGCGGCCTCCCGGCCCACGCGACGTGCGTCGTGACCGAGACGGATGCGGATGGTGCAGCAGCCTCCCCGAACCACGTGTCGTTCTCGGTCGACGGCGCTGCGGCGACCGACGGCTCGCAGGCCACCGTGACCCTCGGCGCCGGCCCGCAGCCGACCACCGCGGAGATCGTCAACCACTACGCGGCGGGCACCCTCGCGATCAGCAAGATCGTTGACGGCGACGCCGCCGGGAGCTTCGGAGACGGACCCTTCACGGTGCACGTCACCTGCGTCTACGGAGGCGACCAGACGCTGTTCGACGGCGACCTGACGATCGCCGGCGGCCAGACGCTGACCGTGCCGGGCGTCTATCCGGCGGGCACCCAGTGCTCGGTGGCCGAGACGACCGACGGCGGGGCGACCGGCAGCACGGTTGACCTGCCGACGGTGACCATCCCGGGTGCGACGGACGGCAGCATCCAGACCGTCACGGTGAGCGTGACGAACACCTTCTCGTCCGGCAGCGTCACCATCGTCAAGCAGCGCACCGGTGACGGCGTCGACCGTTACGGCTCCGGCACGTTCACCGCTCAGCTCGTGTGCACCTGGCAGAAGGACGGCCAGACCCTCACCATCCCGCTGCCGGACGGGGGCCTGGTCACTCTGGATGCGGCGAACGGCTACACGGCGACCATCACCGGCCTCATCCAGCGCGCGCACTGCGACGTGACGGAGACCGCCACGGGTGGGGCGACCGCCGTCGCCATCGCGCCGGATGGTGGCGTGACCGTCCCGGCCGGCGACCCGGCGCAGGTCACGATCACGAACACGTTCGACACGGGCTCGCTCGTCATCGACAAGAAGCGGATCGGCGACGGCGTCGCGAAGTTCGGAGCCGGCCCCTTCACGATGCAGGTGACCTGCAGCTACGACGTGGATGGAGTGGTCACCCCGATCGAGCTCGCCGACGGCGGAAAGCTCGTGCTGTCGAAGGACGACGGCTACACCGCCACCGTCGACAGCCTGATCGCGGGCGCCTCGTGTGCTGTCGAGGAGACGGACGCCGGGCTCGCGACGGCGACCACGATGGATCCGGCGGACGGCCGGGTGACGATCGGCGCCGGTCAGAGCGCGACCGTCACGGTGACCAACCGCTTCGACGTCGGCCACCTGACCATCGCGAAGACGGCGGACCGTTCGACGGCCGAGGTGGGTGACACGATCGTGTACACGATCACCGTGACGAACGACGGCCAGCTCGACGCGAAGGACGTCACGGTCACCGACCTGCTTCCCGGGGGACTCCAGTTGGTCAGCGCCCAGCCTGCGGCCACGAAGGCCGCGAACGGCGACCTGACGTGGGTCATCCCGGGCATCGCGAAGGGGGCGAAGGCCACGATCACCGTCGCCACGAAACTGATCGCGCCGCAGGACATCACCAACCGGGCGACCCTCGGGCCGCTGTCCGGGCCGTGGGATCCGTCCACGGGCGACAGCCGTTGCGGCGACGACGGGACCGCCTGCGCCACGGTGACCGACCCGGGCGTGCACGGCCTGGCGAGCACCGGCAGCGACCTGCTCGGCTCCCTCGCCGGAGCCCTGACGGCCCTGGCCGCGCTGATCGCGGGCGCCGGCCTGGTGCTGCTGCGTCGCCCGAGGCTGCGGAGGCGGTGAGCCGCCCCGGCGGCCGGGGGCTGCGGCCCCGGTGAGCCGCCGCGGAGCGCGGGGTTGCGGGCGGGGCCGCGACCCCGCCTCCCCGGGCTCAGGGCAGAGTGACCGGAGCGTCGCTCAGTACACCGTGGCGGGTGCCGGATGCCGTCGCGAACAGGGCGACCACTCCGATCCGGTGGGTCCCGGAGTCCGTCCACACATAGTCGCTGGAGGCATCGCCCGCCGCATCCAGAATCAGGTCCGGAAGCTGCGGTGCCGGCGTGCCGTCGGCCCAGACCGCCAGCGTGGTTCCCGGCGTGCCGTGCACGGCCAGCTGCACCCCGCCGGGCACCACGGTCGCCGTGACGGTCGGGACGGTCGCCGTTCCGGTCACCGGTGCGGACTCCGCCGACACGTTCCCGAGCGGGTCCGTCTGCCGAGCGGTGAGTGAGTAGGCGGAGGGGATCGCGATCAGTTCCGGCGAGCTCCAGAGGCCTTGAGCGTCCGCAGTGACCGTGGCGATGCCCGTGCCGTGGTCGAGGAGCTCGACGGTGGCGCCGGGCTCCGCCGTACCGGTCAGGATGGGCGCGAGCAGCGCGGCGGTCGCTCCCGTTCCCGTGTCCACCGCGGCGATGACGGGAGGCTCCGCCGTGCGGTCCACCCCGATGCGGACGGTGACGCCCGTCGAGGTTCCGCTGCTGGTGGTCTGTGTCGCGCTCAGCACCCACGCCCCGTCCGTCAGTGCGGCGATGTTCACATCCACAGCCCACGTTCCGGCCGCTGTCACGGTCGCCGTCGCGAGAGGCGCCGGCGCGGAGAGGGCGGTCGCGCTCGTCGCGCTGAGTGCGGTTCCGGCGGGCGAGGCGGTGATGGCGACCGTCGCACCGGGCTGCCCGGTTCCCGTGAGCGGCAGGGTCGTCGCGGCGGTCTGCCAGCCGGCCGGGATCACCGTGGTGATGGCCGGCGCGGCGGGCGGCGCGGGTGGCGTGACCGGAGGGGCCGCCGGCGCCGTCGGCTGGGTGACGGGCGGAATCGTCACCTGGGTCACGGGTGAGGGCGCCGGCGTCTGCACGAGCGGGCCAGGAACCGTCGGGCCGGGATCGGTCGGGGCCGGAACCGCCGGGCCGGGAACGGCCGGAACGACCGGAGGGGTCGTCGGGACCGCAGGAGCGGTTGATGCCCCCGAGGACGTGCTCTGCGCATCCTGAGCCGACGCCTGCGGAGCGCCGTCGGACCGGCCCGAGGCCACGTCATGTCCCGGCGCGCCCAGCAACTGCGGTCCGAGGACGATCGCCCCCGCGACCCCGGCGGCGACCGCCAGGCCGGCGACTGTGGCTCCGACGCCGATCGCCGCGCGATTCGCACCCGTACCGGCGCGCACGACCGACCGGGTCATCCCGATCGTGGATGCGCCGGCCGGCTGGCCGCCGCCCGCACCGCCTCCCACGCCCGCCGCCGCAGCGGCCACCGCCGCTCCGTGCGCGATCTGGGCGGCGTACGCGGTCGCTCCGCCGATCCCGAGCAGCAGCGGCAGCAGGATGAGGGACAGCCGCGACCCGACGTTCTGCGCCTCCGCCGCCACGATCGAGCATCGCGTGCACTCGTCCAGGTGGCGCTCGAGGCGCGCGGTCTCCCGCTTGCCGAGCCCGCCGCGTGCGTAGGCGCCCATCCGCTCGGTGGTCCAGCGGCAGTCCGAGCCCTCGGCGCTCGCGTTGATGTGCGCTTGGATCCAGGCCTGGCGGAGTCCCTCGCGGGCGCGGTAGGCGAGCGCGGCCGTGCCGTTCGCCGTGAGGCCGAGCAGCGGTGCGACGGCAGCCGGCGTCATCCGCTCGACCTCGCAGTACCAGAGCACCTCCTGCCAGCGAGCGGGCAGCGACCGGAAGGCCTGTGCGGTCAGGGAGTGGTCCAGCGCCTCCATGCTCGCCGCCTCCGTCGAGGACGGGTCCGGAATCGTGGACGCATCCTCGATGGGTGCCTCGCGGCGGCCGCCGCCCCAGCCGGCGGCCACATTGCGGATGGTCGTGAACAGGTAGGGCCGGAAGCCGGTGTGCGGCCCGCGTCCGTCGCGGACAGCCTTCAGGATGAGGGCGTACGCCTCTGCGACGACGTCGTCCGGGTCCTCGTCGGTGAAGGACCGGGCGACCGTCCGCCCGGCCGGAGCGTGGCGGCGCCACAGCTCCGCGAACGCCTCCCGGTCGCCCGCGCGCGCGGACTCGACGAGGTCGGTGTCCGACCGCTCGGGCGCGGCGTCCATCCACTCGTCTTCGCGCAGGCCGTCGTCGTTCCTCACGGTGTCAGCAGCTTCCGGCGAGCACCCGCGGGTGCTGGAGGTCGGTCGGTTCGTGGATCGGGTCGGGCATTTGCGGGTTCTTCCTCTGTGCTCACCGGGAGCGCCCGCCGCCGATGGGCGGACGCTCCCGGCGTCGAGCGGGGTTCGGGTCTCCCGGCGCCCGCCTCACAGGGGAGCCGGGCATCGATACGGCGATTCGGATCGCCGGTGGTGCATGTTCGGGTCACGCGCCGCTTAAGAGACGGGGAAGTCGGGCGATCATGACGCAGCTTTTCATAAATCGCCTCCGCCGCCGTCACCCCGGCCGACGCTCCGGCCGCCCGCGCGGCGTCGGCGGGGGCCGTCATGGCGCGAGGAGGAGGGCAACGATGTCGTCGCTGTGGAGGCGCCCCTCCTCATCCACGACCAGGCCCGAGAGGGCGCACCGCTCGAGCAGCGTGTCCGCATCCCCTCCGGAGAGCACGGCGAGGTCGGCGAGCGAGGTCCAGCCGGCTTGGGCGCGGGTGCGGATGGACTCGCTGCGGACGCCGAGCTCGCGCGCCAGCAGGCCGGCCGGGTACCCGGCGGTCAGCAGCCCGCTGATCACCTGGCGGGTGAGCAGGTAGGCGGCACGACGCTGTGAACCGAGTGCCTGCTTCTCGTCATCGCGGGCCGCGACCAGGAGGGACGCCAAAGACTCCGGCAGCGTGCGCCGGAAGCGCGCAGCGGCGCTGGGGCGACGGAGGGTCGGTGCGCTCTCGTCGAGGGTCATGTCGTTCCTCGGTCACGGGGCGGGTATGCGGTGTCTGTCGGAACGCTACTGCCCGGGAGGCTCGGGCGCGGTGGATTTCACCCTGCGATCACCCTCGGAGCCCTATCCGGGCATCACTCCCGTTCTACCAGGAGGTGCCGGTTCAGCGCGACCGCGATCGCATCCTCCCGGTTTCTGACGCCCAGTTTCCGGTACACGCTGCGCAACTGCGTCTTCACCGTGTTCGCGGAGACGACCAGGGCCGAAGCGATCTCGGACACCGAGCCGGTCCCCATCAGCTGCCCGAGAACGGCGAGCTCGCGGTCGCTGAGCTGCAGCTCGGCCTCCGCGACGGGGAGCAGCGAGCGGAGTGGGACGTCGGTCGTGACGTGCCCGTAGCCGGCCTCGCCGAGAGCTGCTGCGACGCGTTCGAGGTCGTCGCCGGGCAGCAACGCGATCGCGAGGCGCTGGTGCGTCCTGTCGAGGAGGGCGCCGAGATGCTGGACGACGCCACGGGTGCGGGACGTCGGCGACAGCCGGAGCAGCACCGCCGCCTCCAGCGCCGCCGCCTCGGCCGAGGAACGCGCGGTCCGCAGGTGTCCTGCGGTCGCTCGCAGCTCGCTCAAGGTGGACCCGTTCTTGCCGAGCGACAGTCCGACCCTCGCTCGCGCCAGGTGGCGCTCCGGGCCGGCGACCGTGTCCCGCTCGACGATCACCCCGGCGGCATCCGGGTTTCCGAGCGCCAGCTGGAGGATGGAGCGCATCCGCGCCAGCCGGTTCCGGGCCGCTGCCGTGCGGGACTCGGCGCCACGCATGGATGCGTATGCCTCCAGCCCGGCCAGCGCTTCACCCGGGCGACCCTCGACGAGCTCGAGGAGTGCCGTGACCTCCGCCTCGGCGATCCAGTGCTCGATCGAGCGCCGATCGTGCTCCATCGCCTCCAGGTGGGCGCGGGCTGCAGCGGTGTCGAAGCGCTCGATCGCCAGTGTCGCCTCGCCCAGCCGGTAGAAGGTCCCCGTGTACATCCGGCGTTGCCGGTCGGTCCACGGCCCGGTCCTCGCATAGTCGATGTGCGCGGCGGCCTCCGGAAGGTCGCCCTGGAGGGCGTGCACGCCGGCGAGCATCGCCAGGTTCCCGAAGCCGGAGGACGGAGGCGTCGTCGGCGAGACCGCCAGTCCCTTCGCGAAGGTGTCCATGGCATCGTCCACCTCGCCCGCGTAGTAGAACGAGATGCCCAGTTGCCCGTAGAGGCGGGGGAGCTCGCTGAGGGACTCGCGTTCCTCGTCGCCCAGCCGGTCGAGCTCGGAGACCGCGGCGTGGGCGGGCCCGATGGAGAGTCGCGGCCGCCCGATCAGCCGGAACGCGGTGGCCTCGGCCGAGCGGATCAGCACGCGGTCGGCGCCGCTCACGGTCAGACTGCGCGGGGCCTGGGCCGCCCGGACGGCGGTCACCAGATACCGCAGCCCGCGCAGCCGGTGGAAACCGTGCGTGTTGTAGATCAGGCCGAGCATCATGGTGAGAAGGGGATGCGTGCGGAGAACGTGGCCGGGCGCCCGCTCCAGGAGTATGCGGACCGCGTCGCCGTGTTCGGTCATCAGCTCGAACCAGCCGATGCGGACCGCCGTGGTGGTCGCGTCCCAGTCATCGGCGTCGACCGCATCCTTCAACTGTGCGAGCGCGGACCGACCCGCGAGCGACCGATCGGGCACCCCCGTGAACTCGTCGTCCAATCGCCCTCCCGGTTCTGTCATCGCGTGCGTCCTGCCCTTCGACCGGTCCGTGATCGAGGTCGCTCTACCGACAAAACCACACATCTTCGCCATGCGAACCCGTTTTGCGCAGTACGCCCCTTCGACTGGGGGCAGGATGGAGTGCACTCACGAGAGAGGTGGACGATGGCGGCGAGACCGACCGGCCGGGGGAGCCGTCGCCTCAGCACGCGCGCCCTCATGGTCATCGCGGCGTTCGCGGCGCTCGGAGCCCTGCTGCTCATCCTCATCGCCCCGGTCACCGGGTTCCTGGCCGCGCTGTTCCCTCCGGCGTACGCGGTGGCGGCGGGCATCCACAGCATCCTGCCCCTCCTGGCCAGGAGGCTGGTCGGCTTCCCGTGGACGACCACCGTCGCGTCCGCTCTGGTCGGCATCCTCGCCATCGGGTTCACTCCGCTCGGCGTGCTCATCGTCATCCCGCTCGTCGTCACGGGTGCGGGGTTCGACGTCACGCTGCTGCTCCTGGCCCGCCGCAATGAGCCGCGGCTGTGGCACTTCCTCGTGGCCGCGCTGGTCACCGCCGCGCTGCTGTTCCTGGTGTCGCTGCCCGTCTTCTCTCCGCGCGATCTCACGCCGTGGATCCTGCTGCTCACCCTCGCCGGGCGGATCGTCGGACAGCTCGCGGCCGCGGGTGTCGCCTGGGCGATCGGGCAGCGGGTGCTCGCCGCGGGGATCATGCCGGCGGCCGCCCCCGACGCCGCCGCCCCTCCTGCCGCTGCCCCTCCTGCCGCATCGAGGGGACGCAACACGCCGTAAAGGGTGTGGCCCCAACGGCGTGTTGCGACCCATCGATCGCACGGTTGGCTCGCGCAGCGCATCCGTCAGTCCCGCTCCGTGAGCAGGTGACGCTCGAGGGCGAGCGCGATGGCCTCGTCCCGGGTCTTGACGCCGAGCTTCCGGTACACGCTCCGCAGCTGAGACTTGACGGTGTTCACCGAGACGTTCAGCCGGGCGGCGATGGCCGCGTGCGATGGATGCTCCAGCAGGGTGGCGAGCACCGCCGTCTCCCGCGGGGTGAGCGGGTCCTCGGCCTCCAGGTCGTAGAGCAGGGAACGCAGCCGCTCGTGCGCGACGAGGTCGCCGTAGCCGCCGGTCGTGAGTGCGGCCGAGACGCGGACCAGATCCGACGCGGGCAGGAGGGCCAGCGGCAGGAGCAGCCGGCTGTGCCGGAGCATCGCGCCGAGGTGGTCGACGACCGCTGCCGTCCGCCGCTCCGTTGAGAACCGCAGCAGAGCGGCCGCTTCGAGCGCCGACGCCTCCGCCCGCTGCCGCATCGGCATGACGCTGCCGGACAGCGGTCGCAGTTGCTGCAGGGCGGCTCCGTGCCGCCCGCGCATCAGCTCCAGCCGGGCACGGCCGATGCAGCCGACGACACTCGATCCGGCATCCCGGTCGAGGATGGCGGCGGCGGCATCGGGATGCCCCAGAGCGCATTGCAGGACGGCTCGCAACGGCGCCAGGGCGCGCCGCGCCGCGTCGGTGCGGCCCTCCGGCCCGCGCGCCCGGGCGGACTGCTCGAGGCGGGCCAGGCCGCGCCCGGGATAGCCGCTCACCAGTTCGACCATCGCGGCGATCAGGATGGCCGGCATCCAGTGTGCGGCGGGCGAGGCCCCGGCTTCGGCTTCGACCCGGGCTTCGACCCGGGCTTCGACGTCGGCTTCGGAGAGGTAGGCCTGTGCCGCAGACGCATCGAGCTCGTCCAGCGCGACCATCGCTTCCGCCAGCCTCAGCAGCACCACGTCCTCCTGCCGGAGCGGGCGGTCCTGGGAGCGGGCGGCGTGGATGTGCTGCCTCGCCGCCCCGAGTTCGCCGGTGGCCGCGTTCAGGCCGGCCACGGTCGCGAAGAGGGCCGGAGCGGGGGAGTCGCCGAGCGTCTGGGCGTGCAGCAGTCCCCTTTCTGCGGCGTCGAGGGCGTCGGTGTCGGCGCCGGTGTCGAGCAGGCAGGCTGCGAGCTGCGCAAACAGGCCGCCGACCGTCTCGCTGCCGCGCGCGTCGGCATCCGGCAGCGCTTCGAGCTCGGCGAGGGCCGCGCGGGCCGAGGTCCGTGCCCGGTCCGGCCTGCCCAGCATCCGGTGCAGGTCGGCCTGGTTCGTCAGGATGATCGCGCGGTCGAGCCCGCGCATCCCGTGTGCCCGCCTGTCCAGCGCCGCACCGGCCTGGCCCATCCGTCTGAGGCCGTGCACGCGGCGCCGGGCCAGGGTCAGCGTGCTCCGTCCGAGCAGTGCGACGATCAACGGTCGCCGATCGAGTTCCTGAGCCGGCACCCGCTCGAGCGCGACTGTCAGCTCGTGCGCAGGGCCGGAGAGCAGGTCGAACCAGTGGCGCCGGATCACCTCGGCGACGTCGTCGTAGCGCTCCGACGTGAGCGCAGCATCCAATCGGGACCAGGCCGTGGCGAAGAGCGCGGCCTGCTCGGTGTCGTGTGTTGTGTTGATCGCTCGTTCCACGAGCTGTCCTCCGAAGTTTCTGGACGCGCGTCGTCGCGGCTCAGACCGGAAGGAGGAGTGCGTCCGCAGAGGGACGTGCCCGTTCCGGCCTGGCAGCGTGTCCGCGCGTCGGCTCGCGCCCGTCGTGGGTGCCGTGAGAGCCGGCGCAGCACCGAACGAGTTCGGGCGGCTGCCGAGAGGGGAGGCGCAGTGGGCCTCCGTCCGGAGAGGGCGGTCAGCCGGGGCTGACGTCGTGTTCGCCCGGTGGACCTGTGGGAGGTGGGCTCGACGAAGAGTTGCCCGTCGCGGTGCTGAGCGCGAGGGGAGGAAGCCAGCCGGCTTCGACCTCGCTGACGGCGCCTCCGGCCTGCCCGGCGGACGGCAGGAACGTGCCTCCCGCCGTAGCGGAGCCGTCGAAGTAGTGCGGTTGCGCTGGGAGGTCACCGGGATGAGCGGTCGCCGTGCCCGGCGGGACGGTGAGGACCGGGAGCGGGGTCGCGGCCGGGACGCCGGCGCGCCCCTTCGCCGATGCCGTGGTGGAGGCCGAGGCTGCGGGAGCCGGAACGGCGGGCACGCCCGCGACGACGGCGCCCGGCGCGTCGGCGGTGATGGGGCCGGTCGGACTGGTCGAGCCCGTGACGCCCCCGGGCGAGGTGGAGGGTGGGGTCGGCTGACTCGGCGGAGTCGCGACCCCGCCCGAACCTCCCGAGTCGCCGGTACCGCCCGAACCGCCGGTCACTCCACCGATCACGCCTCCGACGACAGCGTCCACGGTCCCGACGACGGGTGCCGTGATCGAGCCGGTCGGGGTCGAACCGAGGATGCCGTCGACCGTGCTTCCCACAACGGGGACGGCCGAGACGGCCGAGTCGACGGCCGAGGTGACCGGAGTCACGATGGAGCCGAGAAGTCCGGTGCTGCTCGAGCTGCCGAGAAGAGACCCGGACGACGGCGGCGCCTGGTCGGCGGAGGCCGGAGACGACTGGAGCAGGAAGCCGAAGAGCGTGAGCGCGCCGGCACCGGCCAGACCGAGAAGGGCCAGGCGAAGCGGGCGCGCGCGGGAAGCGGCCGCCGTCTCCGGCACCTGCTCCCCCTGGTCGCGCACTGTTCCCCCACTGGCCGACGTCGTTGACCGCGACTATACCGAAGCAGGCGGCCGTCCGGGTGATGCCAGGGTGAATTCCGCCCGGAATGCCTGCTTCCGTGGTAAAAGCCCGGACGCGAGCTCAAGAGCTCGTCGCTTCGCTGCCCGGGGTCTGGATCCTTCCGCAATCCTCAGAAAAAAGACAAGCGGCCGTTTTCCGGTAAGGTCCCAAACGGCGCACCGTCGTGATAAGGCTGCACTCAGACTGACTCTTCTCGTAGGCAGCAGTCGCAGTGCCTGGAGGAGTATGCAGACCATTTATGAGAGCGCCCGCATCGTCGGGCGCGAGAACATCCAGTTCGGTGACCCCGTTCTCATCGACGACTTCGTCCTCATCGTCGCGCGCGAGACCATCACCATCGGGAACCACGTGCACCTCGCCTGCTTCTCGTCGATCACCGGCGGTCAGGAAGTGCGGCTCGGAGATTTCGTGGCCCTCTCGCAGGGAGCCAGGATCCTGACGGGCACGGACGACTTCACCGGGTGGGGATTCGGCAACTCGACGGTCGACGAGGCCTACCGGAACACCACGCGAGCGCCCGTGTCGGTCGGCCGCTTCTGCGTCATCGGCGCCAACGCCGTGGTCCTCCCCGGCGTGACCATCGGAGAAGGTGCGACGGTCGGCGCGAACACGGTCGTCACGAGGGACCTCGAACCGTGGGGTGTCTACCTCGGCAACCGGCGACTCCGCGATCGTGACCGCGACGGCGTCCTGGCGACGCACCGCGCATTCCTCGACGGGAGCCGGCCATGAAGACCCCGCTCCCGTTCGAACGCCCGGTGTATGTGAGCCGCCCGGCGCTCCCCCCGCTCACCGAGTACGTCCGCCGCCTGGAGTCGATCTGGGCGACGAACATCCTCACCAACATGGGTCCGATGCACGAGATGCTCGAGCTCGCGGTCGCGGATCGGGTCGGCGCCGGCAAGGTCTCGCTGTGGAACAACGGGATGAGCGCACTCCTGGCAGCGGTCAGCTCGCTCCAACTCGAACGCCGCAAGGTCATCGTCACACCGTTCACCTTTCCCGCGACGGTGCACGCCATCTCGCTCCTCGGACTCGAGCCGGTCTTCGTCGACATCGACGACTCCCTCACGCTCGATCCGGCCGGGATCGAGGAGGCCCTGGATCCCGACGTGGGAGCGATCATCGGCACCCACGTGTACGGGCGCTTCTGCGACACGGAGGCCATAGACCGGATAGCGCGTCGGCACGACCTCCGTGTGATCTACGACGGAGCACACATCTTCGGCCGTAGCGCGCCCGTCATGAACGCCGAGCCGCATCGGCTCGGCGACATCACCATGCTGAGCTTCCATGCGACGAAGCTGTTCCACTCGGTGGAGGGCGGTGCGCTCATCACGGCCGACCACGAGGTCGACCGCAGACTGCGGCTCATCCGCAACTTCGGCATCGTGAACGAGAACGACGTGAAGGGCCTCGGTCTCAACGGCAAGATGTCGGAAGTGCACGCAGCGATGGGCCTCTCGATGCTCGATCTCATGGACGCAGAGATCGATCAGCGCTTGAGCGTCGCTTCGCGGTACCTCGAGGCTCTCTCCGGGATCCCGGGCCTCCGGGTCGTCTCCGGCGCCGACGGTATCGTGCAGTACTTCATTCTGCGGATCGACGCCGACGAGTTCGGGAGTGGGCGCGATGACCTGCACAACACCCTCCGGTCCCTCAACGTCATCAGCCGCAAGTACTTCTCGCCCCTGTGCAGCGATGTCGAGCCCTACAACTCGCTTCCCAGCGCGCAGAACCTTCCCGTCGCCCGCAAGGCGGCTGAGGAGGTGATCGCGCTCCCCCTCTACGGCGGTCTCAGCCTGGAGGACGCAGATCGGATCGCGGACATCGTTCGCTGGCATCAGAAAGGCGGAACGCTATGAGGCCGGTCGCGACCGTGCTGCTCGTCACGCACAACCACCTCCCCTTCATCGACAGGGCGATCGCCTCGATCGAGTCCCAGGTCTCTCCGTACCCGTTCCAGGTCCTCGTCGCCGATGATGCCTCGACAGACGGGACGCGAGAGCGGCTCCTCGAATGGGCCGGTAGCAGCGAGCTCGACGTCGTCGTGCTGGAGGAGGCCCCGCGCCTGGGCATCACTCTCAACTACGCGCGCGGTTTCGCAGCAGCCGGCGGCCAGTTCGTCGCCGTGCTGGAGGGCGACGACGAGTGGATCTCGATCGACAAGCTCCGGCTGCAGATCGATCACCTCCTCGAGCACCCCGAGCACTCGATGGTCGCTTCTCGGGTGCTCCTCCACGACGAGGCGACCGGCAGCGCCAGCATCGCCCCGGCGATCGGCTTCGCGCGGATGTCGACGTCGGTCAACGCGCGACGCCTGGCAGAGGTGAACTGGTTCGCGACCTTCAGCGCGTGCATGTACCGGACGGACGTCCTGGAGCGCCTCTCACCTGAGGTGTTCGAGATCACGTCCTACGACTGGATGGTCAACCTCTCGGTGCTCGCCTTCGGCGATGCCGGGTTCATCCCCCAGGTTCTGACGCTCTATCGTCAGCATTCGGGCGGCGAATGGTCTAAGACCTCACGACGTGAACGCGATGAGCGAATCCGCCAGCTGCTTCCCCGCTACATCGAGTTGTCGACACCGCAGGTGCAGGTCGAGCTCACCCGGTTGCTGCACGATCTCGAGTCACGGGCGGTGGAGCTCGCCGACGTTCTCGACGGTCCCGCCGGCGCCCTGCCCAACCAGGTCGCGCTCCCCATCCCCCGCACGATGGGTCCGGCTCCCCGGGTCTCCGTGGTGATGACCTCGTACAACCACGAGCGGTGGATCGAGGAGGCGATCTCGAGCGTCCTCGACCAGACGGTGACCGATCTCGAGCTGATCGTCGTCGACGACGCGTCGAAGGACGGGTCGATGGAGGTGGTCGCGCGGTTCGCCGACCCGCGGATGCGCGTCTACCGTTTCGACACGAACCAGGGAGCAGCGTCCGCCCTCAACTTCGCCGTGCAGCAGGCCCGCGCCGAGTTCGTGGCCGTCATCAACTCCGACGATGCGTGGGAGCTCCACAAACTGCAGCGGCAACTGGACGCGTTCGAGTCGCATCCCGATGTGGGCGCCGTTTTCACCAGCGCGCGCTTCGTCGGCGAGGACGGCGAGCTCCTGGCGCCGGAGCGCATCCCTCACTGGCACAACGTCTTCCGGCAGCGCAATCGGTCGCAGGCCCAGTGGCTGCGCTATTTCTTCGAGAACGGGAACGCGCTCTGCCACCCCAGCGTGCTGATCCGCCGCGAGTTCTACGTCGAGCACGGGCTGTACGACAACCGCATGCGACAGCTGCCCGACTTCGACCGGTGGATCGCGCTGGTCAAGCACTGGCCGATCCACGTCCTCGGTGACGAGGACCTCGTCCGGTTCCGGTTGCTCGAGGCGGAGCAGAACGCGAGCGCCAACAGTCGCGCCAACGTCATCCGGGGCTTCAACGAGCACATCGCGGTGGACGAGCGATTCTTCGAGGGATGCAGCATCGAGTTGCTCATCGAGGCGTTCGGTGATGCGATGGTCAACCCGCACATCACGTTCCCGGACGAAGTGGCGTGCGAGGTCGCCCTGCTCTGGTGCAACCTCCCGTGCGCGATGTCCGAGCCGAACCGGGTGCACGGTCTCCGGTCGTTGCGGGCCCTGCTCGGCGACGAGAACACCTCGCTCATCATGCGCTCGCGCTACGGATTCACGGAACTGAACCTGCATGCCATCACCGGGACCGAGACGCACGAGATGTCCGAGGTGACGCGGGAGTGGCTGCTGCAGGTCGAGCAGGGCGCGACATGGCGCGGCGCGGTCATGACGACGCCGAGCGGCGAGCTGGCGCGCCACGTCTGGGCGCGTATGCGCCAGGTCCCGGTGCGCAGCTGGCCTGTGCGCGCGATGCGTCAGCTCAAGCAGGTGGTCAGCAGGTGAATTCGCCCGGTGGCGTCGTCATCCTCGACGACATCTTCCCCAACCTCGTGACCGGCTTCCGGGTGGCCGAATTCAACTGGCTGATGAAGAGAGGCGCGGTCTCCCACGTCCTCACCACTCAGCCGCTGCTCCATCAGCTGCCCGACTACGCCGCCCTGTACCCGGAGTTCGAGGATCGCGTGCGCGCGTACTCGAGGGAAGCGCTGGCGGGCGCATCCCTGGCCTGGATGACGTTCCTCAACAACGCGGCCTATTTCCTCGACGATCTGGAGGCGACGGAGACGCCGTTCGTCGTCACCCTGTATCCGGGAGGCGGCCTCGATCTCGGCGACCCGGAGGCCGAACGCAAGTTGGAGTCCGTCCTGGCCTCGCCCTTGCTGCGCGGTGTCATCACCACGCAGCCCGTGGTCACCGCCCGCATTCGGGAACTCGCTCCGGAGGTGGTCGTCCACGAAATCCTCGGGGTCGTCGTGAACCCGGTCTACCTGGGTCCTGGCGCTGGATTCCGCAGGGACTACTTCCCGTCCGGGTCTCCCACGTTGCGGCTGGCCTTCGCCGCCCACAAGTACACGGAGCACGGTGAGGACAAGGGCTACGGCGTCTTCCTCGATACAGTGCGAGGGTTGCGGGAGGAGGGTCTTCCGATCGAGGCCCATGTGGTCGGCGGGTTCTCCCCGGATGATCTGGACGTCTCCGACCTGGACGGCATCCTCACCTTCCACGGCACTCTGAAGACCAAGGAGCTGAAGGGATTCTTCACCGGCATCGATCTGGTGGTGTCTCCGAACCGGCCGGGCGCGCTGTCCGAGAACGCCTTCGATGGCTTCCCGCTGGGCTCGGTCGTCGAAGCGGCCCTCTGCGGGGCCGGCATGGTGGCGACGGATGCCCTCGACCAGAACCGCCTGTTCATGGATGGGCGGAACATCCTCATCGTTCAGCCGTCCGCTGCAGACATCGTGCACCGCGTCCGGGAACTGATCGATGCGCCGGGCGGAATCGGCCGGCTCGCGCAGGCAGGTCTCGCCGTGGTGCGCCGTCATTACGGGGTCGACAGCCAGCTCTGGGCACGCTTGCGTGTCCTGGAGAGCGCGGCTCGTGCCGTCAGGTCGTCGGAAGCGAGTCCAGGTACGCCTTGATGGTGGTGTCCGCCGGACCCACTGTCTGAAGGTGGCCGTGGTGCAGCCAGGCCGCCTGGTCGCACATTTCGGCGACGGTGTCCATGGCGTGGGTCACGAGCACCACCGTCTTGCCGGCTTCGCGGAACTGCGCGAAGCGCTGGCGGCACTTCTCCTGGAACTCGGCGTCGCCGACGGCGAGCACCTCGTCGACGATCAGCACGTCCGGGTCGACGTTGATGGCGACCGCGAAACCGAGACGGACGTACATGCCCGAGGAGTAGTTCTTGACGGGCTGATCGATGAAGGCTTCGACGCCCGAGAAGTCGATGATCTCGTCGAGCTTGCGCGTCACCTCCTTCTTCGTCATCCCCAGGATCGAGCCGTTGAGGTAGATGTTCTCCCGCCCGGACAGTTCCGGGTGGAACCCGCTGCCCACCTCGAGGAGTGCAGCCACCCGGCCGCGGGCGGTGATGTCTCCCATGGTGGGGCGGTAGATGCGGGCCAGACACTTCAGCAGAGTGGACTTGCCCGAGCCGTTGCTCCCGATCAGGCCGAAGGTCGAGCCGGTGGGAACGTCGAACGACACATTCTGGAGCGCCCAGAAATCGTGGTGCACGGACACGCGGCCGCGCATGATCGCCGACTTGAGCGACTGGTTTCGCTCCTTGTAGAGCCGAAAGCGTTTGCTCACGCTCTCGACGCTCACCGCCACGGCGTTCACAGTGCCTCCGCCAGATCGTGTTCCTTGCGCCGGAAGACCAAGAGTCCCACCACGAATACGATCACGGCGAACGCGATGCAGTAGGTCACGTCATCCCAGGCCGGCCAGCGGTTGTTGTAGAGCAGGTCGCGGAACACGGCCACGAATCGCTCCATCGGATTGAGCCGGTAGAGGTCGTACACCGTCACCGGGGTGCCCAGGAGCCCACCGGCGTGCGCCGACCGCTGCTGGATGATGTCGATGGGGTAGATGATCGGCGTCAGGAACATCCAGATCTGCAGGAGGATGCCCACGAGGTGCTGCGTGTCCCGGAAGAACACGTTGGCCACCGAGAGCATCAGCGCGACACCGGCCGCGAAGACGGTGAGGACGATCATCATCAGGATGAGCCCCGGCAGCCAGGGGAGGATCCAGGCGCCGCACAGCACGAGCACCACGAGGAGGACCGTCATCTCGAACAGCCAGTTGAATCCGACGGCTCCGACCGTCGACAACGGCAGCACGATCCGGGGGAAGTAGACCTTCTGGATGAGCCCGGCGTTACTGAGCAGGCTCCCCATCCCTGTGTTGACCACGGCCGCGAAGAAGGACCAGGGGAGCAGACCGCACAGCAGCCAGACAGGGTAGATGTCGAGTCCGCTCGGGTTGCCCGGGGGCGGCGTGGCCCGCAGGATGAACGCGAACACGATCGTGTAGACGAGCATGCTCGCGAGCGGGTTCACCAGGGACCACAGCTGCCCGAAGATCGTCCGCTTGTAC
>NZ_JBNDHX010000042.1:0-28755 GCF_056755275.1 Leifsonia sp. HAY1-4F | reverse complement strand
CCCGTCGTCACCTGGGACGTCCACGACAACCAGCGCCGCGACTGGTGGGGCAACCCCGTCGTGCCGTCCTGGTACACCGACGCCTCCACCGTGCTCGACCTCGACGGCAACCCACAACCCCTCACCACCCGCACCGACAACTCCGAAATGGACGTCACCATCGGCGCCGACGGCTTCTCCTACACCCGCAAAGACGACGAAGCACACGGATTCAAACTCGGAGCGCAGCTATGACGAACGAAACACTCACGGTTCGTTCGGACCTGTTCATCGACGGGACGTGGCGGGCGGGCAAGGACGGCTCCCGCTTCCCCGTGCTGAACCCCGCGGACCACACGGAGCTCGCGTCGTTCGCGGTCGCGTCGGTCGAAGACTGCGATGACGCCGTCGTGGCTGCGGCTGGAGCACTCCCGCGCTGGAGCGCGACGCCAGCACGGGCGCGCTCCGAGCTCTTGCGCAGGGTTTTCGAGCTCATGACCTCCGAAGCTGAGACGCTTGCAGAGATCATGGTCAGCGAGAACGGGAAAGCGTGGCCGGACGCGATCGCCGAGGTTCGGTACTCGGCGGAGTTCTTCCGCTGGTTCGCCGAGGAAGCGGTGCGAATCCCTGGCGAGTACAGGAATGCGCCTTCGGGTGACAAACGCATCATCGTCACGCACCAACCGATGGGAGTCACCCTCCTGATCACTCCCTGGAACTTCCCCGCTGCGATGGCAGCGCGGAAGATCGCCCCGGCTCTGGCGGCCGGATGCACCGTCGTTCTGAAGCCCGCCTCAGAGACCCCGCTCACAGCCGCATACATCGTCGACCTCCTCGATCGCGCCGGAGTTCCGGCTGGCGTGGTGAACCTCGTCACCCCTCGACCCGTTGGCCCGGCGGTGGAGGCCATGCTCGCCCACCCGAGTGTTCGCAAGCTCTCGTTCACCGGCTCGACAGAAGTCGGCCGCGAATTGCTGGCGTCGGCCGCCGGGCGCGTGGTCAGTGCGTCGATGGAGTTGGGTGGAAACGCTCCGCTCGTCGTCCTTCCCGGCGCAGATCTCGACATCGCTATCGCCGGAACGGTCGACGCGAAGATGCGGAACGGTGGCTCAGCCTGTACCGCCGCCAACCGGATCTATGTGCATTCGTCCCTGCACGACGAGTTCGTGGAGCGCCTGGCCGGCAGATTCGCAGGGTTCGCGCTGGGGCCGGGAGCCGACCGATCGAACACGCTCGGCGCCCTGGTGTCCCAGAAGGAGCGGGACAAAGTGGCGACCCTCGTGGAGACGGCGATCGAAGAAGGTGCGACGTTGGCCTTCGGCGGCCCCGGAGGTTCGTCGGGCTGCTTCTATCCGGCCACCATCCTCACCGATGTCGTGCACGGCTCGACTATCAACACGACCGAGATCTTCGGTCCGATCGCTGCCGTCGTTCGTTACGACGACGTCGAGCTCGCATTGCAGCTGGCCAATGACTCGGAATTCGGCTTGAGCGCGTACGTGTTCGGGCCGGAGGGCGACGCCGTGCGTTTCGCAGCTCGACTCGAATCAGGCATGGTCGGTGTCAATCGTGGAGTCATCAGCGACCCGGCTGCACCATTCGGGGGTGTGAAGCAGAGCGGTCTCGGACGTGAAGGAAGTTCCGACGGGATTCTCGAGTTCCTCGAGGTGCAGTACATCGCGTTGCCCGCATGAGGTGAAGCCGCGTCGGTTCTGGTCAACCCAGGACCAACGCGGCGCTCATGACGCACATCGCCACTGCTGCGGTCGTTGTCAGAAGCGCGCGAGCCGGGCCCGAAGCCCGGATCCGCATCCACGCGCACGCCACGCAGAGAGCACACAGGACCGCTTGCGCGAGTACCAAGGTGACGACGATGACGCCGCCGAAGTGGCCGGCATGCGCGGTGGCCGTGACGTGTCCCGCTCCGGAGGAGTGAGCGTGAAACAGATGAAGTATCGACATCACGCCCATGCCGAGGGGCTCGGCCGCCACGAGTGATCCGCCAGCGCGGCGGCGGGTTGCCGCGCAACCGATCGCGACGCCGAAGAATAGCAATGCCCAGAGAAGCGGGTGGAGCAGCGGGTTGCCTCGTGTGGAGTCGAGCACTGCCGCTAGGGACAGGATTGCGATGGAATCAGCAAGTGGAGCCGGTGGTAGCGCAACCTTTCCTCCTGTGCTTGTCTGCACGCTCATGAATCGAGGCTATGAGGGCTGGACCGTGCTGTCATTGACAGCGGCGCACAGCGGTAGTGCGCCGCTGCATGACTGCTGCGCCCAGAACTCGGCGGCCCGCTCCGCACGCAACCGTCTAGTCGTGCCGTTCTTCTCAGCTGCTCTCTCGTACGACCACTTCGTAGTCGAGAAGGTGTTCGATGGGCCGATCAGCATCCGGGCCGTCGATGATCTGAAAGAGTTCGCCAGAGATCTTGCGTGGCCCCGGCCCCACGGACGTCAGCGCCGGGATGGTGTAGCGCGCCTCATCCACATCGTCGAAGCCGACGACGGCGACGTCGTCAGGGACCCGGATTCCGTTCTGCGCGAGCGTGTACAGCGCCCCGAACGCCATCGAGTCGTTGAAGCAGAACAGTGCGTCGAAGTCGGTCCCGGCATCGATGAGGCGCTGGACAGCGGCCGACCCCGCCGCGCGCGAGAAGAGATCGACCTCGCACCGCAGAGCCTCGTCGGCGGGTAGACCGGCACTGGCGAGCGCGCGAGCGTAACCCTCGGCTCGCAGAGTCGATGAGGCGTTCGGGCCCTCGCGCTGCACGCCGACTGCGGCGATCCGGCGATGCCCTCGCGCGATCAGGTGCTCCACGGCGGCCTGGGCGGCGCGGACGTTCGAGACGCCGACGTGCGCGACCGTCGCCGAATGGAATTGCTCGGCCTGCTCGCCGAGCAGGACGAGCGAGGTGGTGTTCTTCCGGCGAGCGACGTCTTCGGCGGTCAGGCGCAAGGGACTGAGAACGATCGTGCCGACCGAGGGGAGGTCCTCAGCCTCCATCACCGAACGCTCGCTGTCGCGGTCGCCTCCGGTCTGAGTGATGAGCACATTGCGTCCGCGTTCCTTGGCTGCGGCTACGAAATAGGACGCGAGATCTGCGAAGTACGGTTCCCTGAGATCGGGGAGGGCGAGGGCGATGACGCCGCTGCGGCCCTGGCGGAGCTCTCGCGCAGCGATGTTCGGGCGGTATCCGAGCTCCTCGATCACATTCTGGATCAGTTCGCGCTGATCGCTGCTCACCCGGCCCGTCCCGTGCACCACATTCGATACTGTCTTGGCGCTGACGCCGACCCGTCGTGCGACATCCTCCAGGGTGACGCGTTCCACCGATCCTCCTTCTCCCCGAGCGCCGTGCGCCGCAGAATGCGTGCGTGCGGGCTCAGCCTAATGCGATCATTTCCTGATTCAGCGTTGAATCAAAATCGTGCTAGCATCCTCGAATAGCCCACTGGTTCAACGTTGACTCGTTGACCGTCCAACCCGGATAGAACGACGGAGAAATCACGCTGTGCGCTCAACGATGAGACGGGTAGAACCCTACCTCTACATTCTTCCGGTCGCTGTCCTGGCGGGTGGGCTGATCTACTACTGCATCGGGTTCACAGGCTGGGCGAGCCTGACCGACTGGAACGGCCTTCGCCAGATGGACTTCATCGGCTTCGACAATTACGTCCAGCTGATGAAGGACTCCACCTTCTGGATCGCGCTGCGCAACAATCTCCTCTTCATGGTCGCCACCATCTTCATCCAGGCGGTCCTCGGCCTCCTGATCGCCGTCATCTGCAAAGAACGTCTCCCGGGCAGCAACATCTACAAAGCCATCTTCTTCCTGCCGATCGCGATGGCCCCGGCGATCATCGCGACCGTCTTCAAGTACGTGCTCGAAGCCAACTACGGAACACTCAACGAGTCGCTTCGCGCGCTCGGAATCATCAGCAAGACGACGGTCATCCAGTGGCTGGGCGCCGACCTCGGCCTCTGGTCGATCGTGCTCATCAACGTCTTCCAGTGGATGGGGTTCTCGATGATGATCTACTACGCCTCGCTGATGTCGGTCCCGGAGGAACTCTACGAAGCGGCAATGCTCGACGGCGCCGGCTGGTGGCGCCGGCTGTTCAGCCTGACGATCCCCTCCCTCCGCGGGACGACCAGCGTGCTGATCATTCTCGGCATCGTCGGGTCGCTGAAGACCTTCGACATCGTCTGGCTGACGACCGGGGGAGGGCCCGGCGATTCCACCCACTTCCTCACCACCTTCCTGTATCAGACCAGGTCGGATCGTCAGGCGGGATACGCCTCCGCAATCGGCATGGTGATCCTGCTGATCGCGTTCGTCCTCGCAGTCGTCCAGACCCGCCGCGCCGCACGGAGCATCCGATGAACGCCAACCGCCCCCTGCTGCCGCGCATCGTGATGTACGGCGTCCTCACGATCCTTGCGGTCCTCTGGCTGTATCCGATCGGGCTCGCGATCTACAAGTCGGTCGCCGTCGGCGGCTGGCACAACTACGCCGTCGTCCTCAACCACCCGACATTCGACTACTGGCTCGCGATCGGCAACAGTTTCCTGCTGGCGGGCGCCTCCTGCGTGGTGATCATGTTGATCTCCGCGATCGGCGGGTTCGCGTTCTCGAAGCTGAGATTCGCCGGCAGCAAGGTGATCTACAACCTTCTGCTCACGTGCCTCGCCGTGCCGATCGCCGCGGTCGTGACACCCCTGTTCTTCACGATCAACAATGCCGGGCTGAGCGATCAGTACGCCGGCGTGATCATCCCGCTGGTGGCGTTCAACGTCGTGATCATGCTCATGATCATGAAGAACCACTTCGATGGGCTTCCCGATGAATTGATCGAAGCAGCACGCCTCGACGGCAGCGGCACGTTCGGTGTGTTCTGGCGCGTGCTGCTGCCGTTGAGCGGTTCGAGCCTCGCGACGGTGGGGGTGCTCTCCTTCGTCTATTCATGGAACGAGTACCTCCTTCCCAACCTCCTGCTGCAGACGAAGGAGAAGTTCCCTGTCACGCAGGCGATCTCCCTGCTGCAGTTCGACCGGATGAGCCAGGAGCAGATCTCGCAGCTCTACGCCGGACTGATCCTGATGACCGTCCCCTCCGTGATCGTGTACCTGCTCAGTCAGCGGTACCTCCAGGCCGGCGTGACCGCCGGCGCAGTGAAGAGCTGAGGGCCCCGTAATGGTCGACCTTTCGATCCCGACGACAACCGCAGGGCAGTACACGAATCCGCTGCCGTTCAGCGATGGAGCGAAGCACACGAACCCGGATCCGTTCGGGCTGAAGTTCCGGGGCCGCTACTACTGCTATTCCACCGACCGGGGCGGCGTCAACGTCAGCGTCTCCGAAGACCTCGTGACCTGGGAGTCTCTCGGCTACGCGTTCCAGCGGGCCGGCCGCAAGGACTTCTGGGCACCCTGCGTCGTCTACTACGACGGCTTCTTCTACATGTACGTCTCGACCGCCCCCGAGGACTCGACGGACCCGCACGACGAGCGGCTCTCCCTGGCGGTCAGTTCGAGCCCCGTGGGCCCGTTCGAGTACGTGAAGACGTTCTTCGACGTCTTCTCGATCGACCCGCATGTCATCAGGGACCCGGATGGCAGCTGGTGGATGTTCTATTCGACGAACGATGTGACCGGACTCAATTCCGGGAACGCCGGAACGTCGATCCTCGTCGACCGCATGCTGGGCTTCGACCGGCTTGCCGGCGACCCGCGGCCCGTGGTGGTTCCGACCCTCCGCGAAGAGATTTTCGCGGAGAACAGATTCGGCGACGGGCGCGATTGGTACACGATCGAGGGCGCCACCTACTTCACCCACGGGCGGAACGCGTTCCTCACGTACTCAGGGAACGCGTACGTGCGCGAGAACTACTTCGTCGGGTATGCACGCGCACAGCGGGCGGCCTCGATCGGGGATCTCGTCTGGTCGAAATACCCGAGCGACTACGACTTCGCTCCGCTGATCCGCCGCAACACCGGTGTCGAAGGCACGGGACACAACTCGATCGTCATCGGGCCCGACCTCGCCGAGACGTGGATCATGTATCACGCACGGGATGCGGACGACCAGCTCGTGGACGGTGTCGAGCAACGCACGATGCGCGTGGACCGCCTGTACTTCGACGGCGACCGGCTCACGACTGACGCGCCGACGTACACACCGCAGGCCGCACCGGCCATGCCGGACTTCCGGGATCTCTTCCCCGGCGTCGCGCTCGGCGCAGACTGGGAGGTCATCGACGGCCAGTTCGACGTTCGCGACGGGGCGGCACACAGCGATGTCGAGTCGCCGCAGAGCGTCGCACTGACGCGGGCCCGTTTCGAGTCGTATCGCGCCGAGATCGACATCGCCGCCCAGGTCAGCCATGTCGGTGCCCGGTTCGGCGTCATCCCCGTCTTCATCTCCGCTGACGAATTCACCGAGGTCCTCCTCGATTCCGCCACGCGCACCATCAGCGCGGTAAGGGTGTCCCAGGGGATCTCTTCGACGGTCGCGAGCGCCACCCTGGGCGACATCCACATCTCGGCCTTCCACAACCTGACCGTGGACCGAACCTTCGACCGTGTGGATGTCGGGCTCGACGGACGTGCGCTGCTCACTTTCCCGGCGCCGGAGGGCCCAAGCGCATTCGGAATGAGTGCGCGACGCACCTCCGCGGCCTTCTCGAGCGTCGCCATCAACGGACACCTCGAACTCGTCGGCGCCGGCCTCGCCGGGATCGGCCGGATGTTCACGGCCACCCCGAGAGCGGAGGTGGACGACAGCGGTGTGAATGCACGGAACGGCGAGGTGCAGCTGCGGTCCTCGTGGCTTCCGGCGGACTGGTCCCACACGTTCGAGCTGGAGCTTCTCAGCCGACAGCGGGGTCGCGTCCGGTTCGACCTCATCGACGCCCAAGACGTGGTCACCACGATCGAGGTGACGAGCGCCGGTGTCCAGATCGGGCGGGAGGCGGCGAACGAGACACGAGTCCTGCTGGAGACTCCTCTCGCCGAAACGGCCTTCAGCATCCACATACGCTCACGCGACGAACAGACCGACGTCCGGGTCGCGGGAAACACCTGCCGCTTCGCAACTGCGGCGGGTCCTGTTTCCCACCGGCTGAGCCTCACAGCATCGAGACTGCGTGGTTTCGAGGCCGGCTCCACCGCGGCAAACCCCTAACAAAACAAGAAGGAGAACCATGTTCACCACAGGACGGTCCAAGGCGCTGATCGTCAGCGCAGCAGTGGCCGGCATCAGTGCTCTGTTGCTGGCCGGCTGCTCGGGGTCGAGTGACTCCGGCTCGAACAGCGGAAAGGTCGAACTGACCTTCCACTCCTGGTTGCCCACCCAGGACCAGTGGAAGGACCTGATCGCCGCGTTCGAGAAGGAGAACCCGGACATCACGATCACGTTCGATCGCGAAGAGGACTACGACCACTACAAGACCAACCTCGACAACGAAATCCTCGCCAACAAGGTGCCCGACATCTACGGCATCCAGGTGGGGGCATCGTTCGATGACTACTCGCAGTACGCGAAGAACGTGGACGACTACGCGAGCAGTTGGATCGGCGATCTGAGCGCATCCGCACTCAAGCAGACCACGAACTCGAAGGGGAAAGTCAAGGCCGTCCCCGTGCTTCTTGCGGGTATGGAGTACTACCTCTACAACAAGACCCTCATGGACAAGGCCGGAATCGCCATCCCCACCGACTACGCGTCGTTGGTCGCGGCCGCCAAGAAGGCCCGGGCCGCTGGCTTCAGCCCATTCGCGATGGGTGCCGCGGACGCATGGCACGACGCCGACTTCTTCACCTGGCTGAGCACGCAGTACGGAGACGGCCAGGACATCTACAAGGCCGCCGAAGGCACGGGCAAGTGGGACAGCAAGAACCTCGTCGCGGCTGCGACCGCGTGGCAGAAGCTGTTCAAGGACGGCGTGTTCGAGGATGCCGCAACCACGGTGACCACCTACCCCAGCGCTCGTGACGACTACTTCCTCGCCGGGAAGAGCGCCTTCTTCCCGACCGGGTCGTGGCACGTCGGCGCCGCCCTTTCAACCAGCCCCGAGGTCCCCGGCAGCGCGGTCGCGAAGGACGAGATCGGAATGGCGGTCTTCCCCACCGTCGGGCCGAAGGACGCCGGTGTCACCTCCGGCGTCGACTTCGCTCTCGCTGTCAGCGACAGCTCGAGCGATGCGAAGCAGAAGGCGGCGGAGAAGTTCGTGAAGTTCATGGCGGACGGCAAGGGTCAGCAGCTGTGGGTCAACACCCTGCAGGGCTTCCCGGTCGCCAAGAACGTCAGCGTGCAGATCGGGGACAAGGAGACCGCGCTTGCCAAGCAGAGCGTCGATCTCGTGACGAAGTCGCTGCAGGCGAGCACGAATCCTCGCAAGCCGGTTTCTCCGACGAACAGCTCGCTGGAGAACGACCTCGGCGTTGTCCTGCAGAAGATCGCCGGCGGTAGCGACCCTGCTCAAGAACTGGCCACCCTGAAGAAATAGGCGTCCAACACCAGAAGCGCATGTTCGGCGGGGTTCGCAGCACCACCTCGAACCCCGCCGAATCGCGCTGTATGACTCGTTGCGAGGACGCTGTCGCGGGTTGTCCGATAGCCGCGTCGCGCCCTCACACCGCGCGGCGCGTGCGTCGGCGCAGCGCGGCGCCCGAGGCGACGACAAGCACCACGATGCCGATCGCCTCGACGATGATCGTCTCCGGTACGAGAGTGAAGGTCCACGTCTCGCGGATGCCGAACAACCCGACCGTCAGCGCCAGCAGGAGCGAGACCAGACTCGCGATGATGAAGAGCAGACTGAGGACCACGACGAACTTCACCAGTGCGCCGCGGACCGCGAACATCCCGATCGCAAGGACGATGGCTGCGATGGAGTTGAGGATGAACAGCACTCCGAGAACTCCTCCGACGCCGTCGAACACGAGGAAGAGATGAATCCCGGCGATCGCGAGAAGGAGGATCCCACCGAGGATCCGCGTGACCTTCAGAAGGCCCTGGCTGCTTTCGGACATTCGACTACCTGCTTTTCTGTTGGTGGCTCTGCGGAGCGGGGCTCTATGGAGAACACGAACTGGACGCGCAAATGGTTCGATTCAAGGATGGTGACCGGCCGTACGCGTCCAGGAACCGGTTGCGGAACGCATCCATCCGCCAGACCGGCGCCGTCGGCGACGGAAGCATGCCCGGCTGCCACTTCCACGAGCTGATGCTGTCGATGACGGCCGGGTCCTTGGCGATGATGCTGATCGGCACGTCGTAGTTCGCGGCCGTCCCGCTGACCACCGCGGCTGGCTGGTGGTCGCCGAGCACGATGAGCACGAGGTTCGGGTCATCGAATGTGGTGAGGAACGAGAACAGGGTGCTCATCGTGTATTCGATCGACTGGGCGTAGAGCTGCTGCACGTGGCGCGCGTCCTGCCAGACGACGCTCGGCGGGAGCCCCTGCGCGGGCTGCGTGTCGTAGATCGAGCCGTCGCCGACGGCAGTCCACGGCACCTGCTGCGGCAGCGGCGTCCACGGAGTGTGCGACGACACCAAGTCGATCTCGGCCATCAGCGGTTGGTGCGGCTTCGACAGTTCGTGCTGCTGGAAGTAGGACCAGGTGTATTGGTCGGGGATCCGCGCGTAGCTGAAGGCGGGGCCGCGGTAGCCGACGTTCTTCGCGTTCAGTTGGCTGCCGAAGTGATAGAACGAGCTTCCGACCGGCCACGGTCCCGTGTCGGACGGGACGTCGCTCAGAGTCTGCCAGCCGGCCTTTCCGAAGGCGTCGCTGAGCGTGAACCGGTCACTCGAAGTCAGCTCCTCGTACCTCTGCTGCGAGTCGACCCACAGCCCGGATTGCAGTGTCGAGTGTGCCAGCCAGCTGATGCCGCCGAACGTCGACGACGTGAGGAATGCGCTGCGCTCCGAGTAGCCGTGCGCCGCCAGCTGCGCGTCTCCGCGTCGCAGCACGGCATCCACCCCGGAGGAGAACGAGGTGTTCTGCACGGCCACCTGTCCGTAGCTTTCGATGAACGCCACGATGACGTCTTTGCCCTTCAATCCGGTGAGAAGGTCGGATGCGGGCAGATGCGCATAGGCGTCCGAAGCGGCCGCGCCTTCGAAGGCCGCCTGATCGCGGGCGGCCACCTCCACCTGATCGAGCTTCGCCGCGGCGGTCGTGACGGAATCCGATGCCGCCAGCGGCTCGCCCGGCACGAGCTGCACGCCGACGAGCGCGATGACGAGCCACCCCGCGATCGCGGTGGAGGCCCCGAGCAGGCTCGCCTTCCGGCCGCGCCGGACACCTTCGGCGAGGTGAAGCAGGGCCGCGGTGACCGCGACGACGGCCCCGGCCGACACGACGATGAGCAGCCCCAGGATGCCGAGCGCCCCGAACGGTCCGGCGGCGTCGCGGACCACGCCGTAGCCATCCATCAATTCGGGCCATCCGCTCACCACATCGAAGGGTTGCCCGACGGTGGCCGTGAACGCCCGGTCGAGTGCCGCGCTGATCGCCGCAAGCACGAAGAGGACGGCGACGAGGCTCGCGACGATGCGGCGAACCCGCCGCCACGGCAGGAACGCCAGCACGACGAGCGCCACGACGGCGTCGAGGGGAAGCCGCACGAGAGCGAGCGCCGTTCCCGATGCGACCATGCCCGGGGTCACCGCGATGACGAACAGCGTCAGAGCCGAGAGGACCGTCGCAACGGTCGCTCTGACTGTGCGGCTGCCGGTCCGGGGCGACCGCGCGCGCGAGCGGTTCACGACCTGTCCACCCCGCCGGCCCGCTGTGCGTCGTCCACCGGCGGTCCGTCGGGCTCCGCCGCGAACCGATCGGACAACGCATAACGCATCAGCACGACGTCGCCGATGGACCGTACCTCTGCAAGAGTCGCGCGCCGGTCGCTGGTCCACGGGAAGACGGCGTCGGCGACGAACCGGGGCGCGCGTCGATCCCCGACGAAGAACGGCGCGACCGCCAGGTCGAGTTCGTCGACGAGGTCCGCAGCGAGGAACTGCGTGAGCAGGGTCCCGCCCCCCTCGACCATGAGGCGCCGTACGCCCCGATCCGCCAAGTCGCAGAGCAGATCGGCCATGGTGACGACATCGCCCAACGCCACGACGGTCGCCGCGCCGCCGAGTCGCCCGCGGATGCGCGGTGCCTCCGATCGGGGGCAGTACACGAGCTTGGTCGTGTCGCCTTCCGTGAAGAACGCGGCCTGCGGATCCAAGTCGCCGGTGGCCGTCACGGTCACCTTCCAGGGCGAGGGCGTCAGGCCCGAGGCAGCGCGCCGGTCCTGCCTCTCGGGACTGTGCACGATGAGGCGCGGGTTGTCACGTCGCACTGTCCGCGCACCGACCAGGATGGCGTCGCTGCGTGCGCGGGTCTCATCCACCCGGTCGAAGTCCGCCGGGTTCGACAGGGCGAGCCTCGGAGGGTCTGCCGAGTCGAGGTATCCGTCGAGGGAGATGGCGCAGCTCAGTGTCACATGGGGCTTGTCGGTCACGGTGATTCCTCCCGGAGATGAGGTGGGCGAGCCTCGCCACGGCTGCGCCGAGCACGGCCGCGATCATTGCGAGAACGCCGTAGAGGGTGGCGGCGGAGACACCGGTGGATGCCCCGAGACCCGCCATGGCGAACGCCCAGCCGGCCACACCCTCGCGAGGTCCCCACCCGCCGATGTTCACGGGGATGGATGCGGCGAGCAGCACGACGAACGCCAGGGTCAGCAGCTGCATCGGCGGAACGCGCGCACCGACAGACCTCGTGGCGATCGCGAAAATCGCCACATGACAACCGACGACCACCACGGAAGCGGCGACGACCTGCGCGGACACCGCCGGGGAACCGAGGCCGGCACGAAGCTCGGCCGCTTCGTGCCGCAGGGCGCGCCTGACCCGCGCGCTCGCCCATCCTGCTGCGAGCGCGCACACCGCGAGCGCGGCGAGGACGGCTAGTCCGATACCGATCGCCGGGGGCAGGAACCCGCCGAACTCCGCGCCCGACGACGCAACGATCACCACGGCGAGCGCGAACTGCACCGCTTGCCCGACCGTGCGTTCCAGGACGACGGCGCGCGTGGCCGCGCCGACGCTTTCCGTGTCCCGGCCGTGAACGGCCGCCCGGTGCACATCGCCGACCACCCCGCCCGGGAGCACAGAGTTGAGGAACTGGGATCGGTAATACATGCGCATAGCCACCGACCAGCGCAGTCCGAGGCCGAGGCGTGCCGCGATGATTCGCCAACGCCACGCGGCCGCGGTGGTCGCGGCCGCGTAGAGGACGATCGCAGCGCCGATCGCGGGTGCGTCCAGGCTCAGAAGGCCATGGAGGAACGGCCGGGCGCCGACGCGCGTTGCGATCGCGACGAGCACGCCCCCGGCTACGACGATGCGCGCGGTGAGGCGGAACGATCGCGAACGAATGACGGCGCGGACGCGTGCGCCGGCTCTCGTGACACGGGACGTCATCGCGGCCACACCAGCAGATCGAGGTGATGGACGACGGCGGAGAGCTGGCCGCGATCGAGTTGACCCCTGCGGAGCTCTCGGTAGCCTGCGCACTCTTCGCGCAGCTCC
Source organism: Leifsonia sp. HAY1-4F (assembly GCF_056755275.1). NCBI lineage: Bacteria > Bacillati > Actinomycetota > Actinomycetes > Micrococcales > Microbacteriaceae > Leifsonia > Leifsonia sp. HAY1-4F. Next base: position 16,192 of record NZ_JBNDHX010000042.1, on the reverse strand, counting down.
GGGCGGTACTCCTCGGCGGCATCGACCCATCCGTCGAACCAATCAGCGAGCAGCTGGGGCTCGCGGTCGTCGAGACGCCAGCTCGTTCGTGCCGTGCGCACGTTCCACAAAGCTTGGCCGAACAGCCCGCGGACGATGGGGCCGCCGTAGCGGCCGAGAAGCCGGCGCCCGTGCACCTCCCGCCGCTGGTGACCGTTGAACGCCTCTTCGAAGAGTTTGTCACGTGCGTCCCAGGGTCGCAGTTCGACTTCGCCGGTCACGCTGAGGGAGAACAGAGCCGCAGCGCCGACCTCGATGCACGCGTCCACGATGGCGTGCGCCTCGCGAGCAGTCAGCACATCCAGAAGCGCCGACGCCGTCACGAGCGAGGCGCCCTCCAGGTCCGAGCCCTGGAGCCGAGCGAGCTCACCGACACGCGAGCGTATGGAGATGGGCGCTTCGAAGAGATCGCGGGGAAGCTCGCCGTCGTGCGCTCGCTCGGTGAGATTCGCATTCCAGTCGTGCAGGATCCAGGTCTGCGGGCCGGGCAGGAGCGGCGCCAGCCAGCGCATCATGGAGCCGGTGCCGCTGCCGAGGTCGTGCACGGTGATCGGCCCGTCGGGAAGGAGGGGGAGAACCGACCGAGCGAGCTTGTGGGAACGCGCTCGAGAATCCTCCGCCTCGCGCAATGCAAGCCACTGGCTGCCGACCTCGATGATCTCGCTCATCGTCTCGGCACCGCCTCGGCACGCACGCCCCCGCGGAACGCGCCCACTGCGGGTGCGATCGCGGCCTCCGCGAGAGTGGATGCGACGATCGCCGTGGTAGTGCTCCACGGCCGGGCCGCGTCGCGCGCCTTCAGCGCCGCCGCCTTTCGTTCCTGCCGTAGCGCAGGGCTTGCCCACCACCGGTGCAGCACGACGTCCAGAGCCCACGGATCGTCCAGGGGCACGATCATGGCCGCGGCGTCCAGGGCTACCGCCTCGGGAATGCCTCCGACTCCGCTCGTGAGGACGGGGATGCCCCGCGCCAGCGCCTCGGCGACCACCATCCCGTAGCTCTCGCTGCGTGACAGCGCGATCACGAGATCAGCGCGGCCGTAGGCATCCTCGAGGGGTCGCCCGGTGAGGACACCCGTGAACTCGATCCGATCGGCGAGTCCCGCCGATTCGATCGCGTCCCTCAGCGCGGTGACGAAGTCAGGTGCTCCCTGGAGCGATCCGACGATCGTGCACGTCCAACCGGGAACGTCGGAGCAGTCGGCCAGGGTCCTCACGAGCAGATCCTGGCCCTTGTGCGGCGCGACCGTGCCCACGCAGAGAAGACGGTCCCCGGACGAGGAGGCCGTCGTCGCCGTCGCCGGATCGGTTCCCGGGTGGGCGACGGTGATCCTGGCGGGATCCGCGACGCCCTGCGCGATCAGTTCGCCGCGGGTCCAGTTGCTCGTCGCGATGATGCGACGCGCGGCTCCGTATGCTCTGCGCTCGGAGTCCGTGAGGTCGGCCGCGATCATGTGTGCGAGGACGACCAGTCGCAGGCGCGCGCCCTCGGCCGCGAGCGCATCCGGATGGTGCGTCGCGAGCAGGCCGTCGACCAGCAGCAGCGTCCCGTCGGGCAGCTGCGAAAGGGCGTCTGCGGTCTGCCGCGGCTCATTCTCCGCGACGAGGATCATCCGCGCATCCCAGCCCTCCGCGCGCAGTCCGTCGCGAATCCGCTGGTCGTACACGTTGCCGCCGCTGACGCGCTCGGCATCGTCGATGGAGTCGGGGACCAGGAAGAAGGCGCTCACCTCCGGCCGCGCGTTCACAGCGACCTCGAATAGCTCGCCCACGCGATGTGGGATTCGTGAAGGGTGACTGTGATCGACGTCAGGTGCCGGCTCCCGCTGGGGGATCCCGCACCGAAACGGTCGGCGAGGCGGTCGGCGATCGCCCGGCACAACACTTCCGTCGTCGTATTCATGCCGGCGAATTCGGGCTCGTCGTCGAGGTTGCGGTAGGAGAGAGCCGCCGTGATCTCCGAGAGCTCGGCTGTCGCCCGCCCGATATCGACGACCACGCCATCGGCATCGAGGTCGTCCGCGCCGAACGTCGCATCGACGATGAAGGTCGCGCCGTGCAGTCGCTGCGCTGGGCCGAAGGTCTCGCCCGTGAAGCTGTGCGCGATCATCATGTGGTCTCGCACCGTCACCGAGAAGGTCATGACGCATCCCCCCAATCGATTGTGCGGCAGAGGCCGGCGCCCGCCCCGGCGGACAGCTCCGCCATGACCGCAGGCAGCTCGCGCCACGAGGATTCGGCTGTGAGCAGAACATCGAACGCGGCATCGTCCAGCAGTCGGAGGGCCAACGCCAGGCGATCCGAGGTGGTCCGGTTACCGCGCCGGCGGCTGGAGACCGCGCCCACTTGGCTCGACCGGATGCTGAGACGCCGGGAATGGAAGTCCGCGCCGAGCAGCAGCGTCGCCGGACGGTCGGCGTACCAGCTGGCCTCGACGACCTCGCCGTCCGTGACGACGGTTTCGAGCGCGAGCTGCAGCCCGGCATCCGACCCGCTCGTGTTGATGACCACGTCGCGGTGGTCGGGCGCCGCGTCCGGCTCCGCGAACGTCACCCCGAGCCGGTCGGCAACGGCTTGCCGTGACGGGTCGATATCGACGAGTACGACGTCGAGTCCGGGGATCCCGCGGGCCAGCCGTGCGACGCAGCATCCGATCATCCCCGCCCCGACGATCGTGACCCTGTCTCCGAGGAGCGGCGCGGCATCCCATAACACGTTGACGGCGGTCTCGACCGCCCCGGCGAGCACGGCCCGCCGGGCCGGCACTCCGTCCGGGACGGGGACCACGGCCTCTGCTGGGACGACGAACGCCGACTGGTGGGGGAAGAGCGTGAAGACGGTGCGCCCGCGGAGCGTCGCGGGCCCCTGCTCGACCACCCCGACGTTCAGGTAGCCGTACTTCACCGGGCCGGGGAAGTCGCCCTCCTGAAACGGGGCTCGCATCCGTACGCGCTCGCTCGCGGGCACGTGGCCGCCGAACACCGACGTCTCGGTGCCGCGGCTCACGCCGGTATGCAGGGTCCTGACGAGGACGTCGCCGTCGCCGGGCGGTCGAAGGGGCTGGGACCGGAGAACGCCGACGCCGGGCTCCTCGGTCCAGAACGCAATAGCCTCGAGCACATCCGCCCCTCTCTGAACCATCGGTGCGCCTGTGGCGTGTTAATGAAAGTAGTGCCCTAACAAGAGACACGAGAAGCGCATGGGAAGAGTTCAACTCGAAGCGGCCGGATGGGCGTTCGCCGGCTCGGCGTTCGCGGTGATCGTGCTCGCGGTGCACTGGCAGACCGTCCCACCGCTGTCGGCCGGATGGCTGGCAACCCTCGCATACCTGCTCATCTCGAACGTGCTGTTGGTTCGCGGGCTGCGGCATCGACGTTCGGCGCGTCTCGGGCCGGCCAACATCATCACCATGACGCGTTCGACGCTCGTCGGTCTGATCACCGGACTGGTCGTCGCGTCCTTCACGACGGCGATCGCGGTGGTCCTCCTCGTCGCGCTCGTCATCCCCGCGCTGGCACTCGACGCGGTCGACGGCTGGGTCGCCAGGCGCACGGGAACGACGACCGAACTGGGCGCCCGCTTCGATATGGAGGTGGATGCGTTCCTCCTGCTCGCGCTGAGCGTGTACGTCGCGCACAGCGCGGGGGTGTGGGTTCTCGCCATCGGTTCGATGCGTTACGCGTTCGTGGTCGTCGGATGGACGCTGCCCTGGTTCCGCCGGCGGCTCCCGCCCCGCTACTGGCGCAAGGTGGTGACAGCCGTCGCCGGGATCGCGCTGGCAGCAGCGGCGTCCGGAATCCTCGGCTCGGTCGGCATCGTGTTCGTGGCGGCCGCCCTCGTAATGCTCATCGAGTCGTTCGGAAGGGATGTCGTCTGGCTGGTCCAGAGGCGACGTGACGTGGCGGCCGCGCCGCCGCTGGTGGAAGCGAAGGCAGAGAACGTCGAATGACAGTCAGAACCGAGAGCCGCATCACCGTCGCCGGGAGTGTCGATGACGTGTGGGCCTATCTGTGTGACGTGGGACGCTGGGCGGAGTGGGCACCGACGGTGCTCGAATGCCGGGTTCGCGGCGGCGGACCGCTGCAGGCCGGCGGCTGGCTGGAGCAGCGAGCGAGAGACCTGGGGTGGAATCACCGCCGACGTGAGCGCGTGACCGCCGTCGACCCGCCGCACTCCATGGCCTTCGCCGGCACGATGGGAACCTCGATTGCGCGCTGGGGGATGGAATTCGAGTCTGCAGGCGACGGGTGCACCGACGCGATGATGTGGGTCGAGGTCGACCTCGCCAACGTCATGCGTGCCATTCCCGCCCGCGTCCTCGAACGCCAGGTGCAGCGCGTGAGCGACATCGAGATGGCGGGGATCAAGGGCGCGGTCGAGCGCGATCTGCGGGAGGACGCGGGGTCATCGTGAGCGGAACCGACCGAGACCGCGAGCGCCTGATCGAGACGTACCGCAAGAAGGCCGGGCATTACGACGTCATCTCCCGGCTCTACCCGGTGCCCGGCTACCCCCAACGGGCGCAGCGGTCCCGTGCGGTGAAGGAACTCGGCCTCCGCGCGGGCGACAGAGTGGTCGACATCGCGTGCGGCACAGGCCTGAACTTCCCGCTGATCGAGGAGGCGATCGGCCCCGGAGGCCGGATCGTCGGCGTCGATCTGACCGACGCGATGCTCGCCCGCGCCGAGTATCGCGTCACGGCGAACGGCTGGAACAACGTCAGCCTCGTGCAGGCCGATGCCGCCGAGTTCGTCTTCCCCGGCACGGTGGACGCGATCCTCTCGACCTACGCTCTGACGCAGGTGCCCGAGTGCGGACGGGTCATCGCCCACGGGGCAGACGCCCTCGCCGCTGCCGGTCGCTGGGTCGTGCTGGATCTGAAGATCCCCGACCGCACGCCTCGCTGGCTGTCGCAGCTCGCAATCGCCGCGGTACGGACCTCAGCCTCCCTCGACGAGTGGATCGCGCGCCGTCCCTGGGAGTCGATCCGCGCCGCCATGGAGGAAAGCCTGGCCGATTCCTCCTGGTCCGAGCTGTGCTTCGGGACGGCGTTCCTCGCCGCCGGCTCGGGCCGCAGAGACGTGACTCCGCAGGAGCGGTCCCCTGACCCCGACGGGTGAAAGGGGTCATCGGCCCCCGAGTCAGGAGGAGATTCGAACGGATCACGTTCGAATCTCCTTCAGTACTGCCATTCGAAGGAGATTTGGCACCCGATCTCCTTCGAATCACGCCAACGGCAAGAATTGAAAACGTCGCGCAGGTTGGCTACCGTGAAGGTTCACGACGACGTATCGGAGGCATGTGTGGGCATGGCTGACGCAAGCGGTTCAGAGCTGATCCTGGACCAGCCCGCGAGGTACTTCCATGAGGCGTTCCTGCTCGGAAACGGTTGGCTCGGCGCCACGGCGTACGGCAATGTCGGCACTGAAACGTTCGACCTCAACCTGGATTCGGTGTGGTCGGGCGGGCCGCTCAGCGACGCGGCCGGTCCCGATCCCTCGATCGTTCGAGAGCTTCGTGAAGCGGTCCTGGAGCGTGATCACGATCGAGCCGACACGCTCGCCCGCACGCTGCAGAGCTCCGCCTGGACACAGTCGTTCCAGCCGCTCGGTGGTCTCTCCTGGTGCTGGTCATCCGATGCGGCGACCGGCTATTCGCGTCGCCTGGACCTCCGGACAGCCGTGACGACCGTTGAGACCTCGGACGCGACGATGGCGGCGTTCGTGTCCCACCCAGACGGCGTCCTCGTCGCTGAGACGACCGGTGCCGCACGCTTCGAACTGGATTTCGCGTCCCCGCACGACGGAATCGAAGTGTCGACCTTCGAGCACGACGGTGCACAGTGGCTCATCGCCAGCGGCCGGGCACCGGCCAGGGTGCTTCCCAACTACGTCGACTCCGACGAATCCGTCACGTATTCCGGCGAGACGCCCGACGCGGAGGGGAAGGCGGACGCAGGAATCGGCTGGACCGTTGTCGCGCTGGTGGAACCTGCCCGTGGTGGCGCTCGCCTCATCGCAACAGCGGAGAGCGGCTTCTCTGGATGGGCGGAACGCCCGACAGCCGAGCCGGGCGCGCTCATCGAAGCTGCACGCTCTCGAATCGAATCGGCGCGCCGATCGTCGACAGACGAACTGCGGCAGCGTCACATCGCCGACTACAGCGAGTGGTTCGGTCGCGTCTCGTTGGACCTGTCACCGTCCGGGTCGGCAGCGGCGATCGACGCAGAGAGGTACTTCAACTTCGGCCGCTATCTTCTGATCTCGAGCTCACGACCGGGCACGCAAGCGGCCCACCTTCAGGGCATCTGGAACATCGATGTCCGCCCCGGCTGGAGTTCGAACTACACGGTCAACATCAATACCCAGATGAACTACTGGGGTGCGGAAGTCGCCGCGCTGAGCGAACTCCACGCGCCGCTCTTCGATCTCACCCGTGACCTCGTGGATGCCGGAGCCGAAACCGCACGGATGTTCTACGGCTCCCGCGGGTCCACCGTCCACCACAACACGGACCTGTGGCGATTCGCGCAACCCGTCGACGGGGACCCGCAATGGGCGAACTGGTCGTCGGGGCTGGCGTGGCTCGTGACGCATTGCGGAACGCATCTCGACTTCGCCTGGTCCGAAGAGTTCGCCCGCGACACGGCGTTGCCTGCGCTGCGGGCGGTGTCCGAGTTCTTCCTCGACCAGCTGGTCGACGCGGGCGACGGCGGGCTGGTCGTGGCGCCCTCGACCTCGCCGGAGCACCGATTCATCGACTCGGCCGGGACCACCGGAGCGGTCACGCTCGGAGCCTCGATGGATCAGGAACTGGCGTGGGAGGTCTTTTCCCGGCTGCTCTGGTGCGCTGATGCGCTCGGGTACTCCGACGAACTCACGCACGAGGTTTCGCGCGCGCTCCCGCAGTTGAGGCTTCCGTCCACCGACAGCGATGGCCGGCTCTGTGAATGGCTCCCGGAACTGGCCCCGACAGAGCTGGGTCATCGGCATCTATCGCACCTCTACGGGATGTTCCCGGGCGTCCGGATAACCGAGACCAGGACTCCCCTCGACGTCGAGGCTGTTCGCGCTGCGTTGAAGCACCGCCTCGAGAACGGCAGCGGACATACCGGGTGGAGCCAAGCGTGGGTCCTCTGTCTTGCTGCTCGTCTGCGGGATGCGGGTCTGGCTTCCGACTCGCTTCGTGTCCTCGTGCACGAGCTGAGTTCGGCCTCGCTTCTGGATCTGCACCCGCACGGCGACTGGCCCGGCGAGATGATCTTCCAGATCGATGGCAACCTCGGCGCGATCGCCGGGATCGCGGAACTCATCGTCCAAAGCCACGACGGCGCGATCTCACTCCTTCCCACGCTGCCGGACGAATGGTCGGCAGGCACGGTTTCGGGGCTGAGGGTACGGGGAGGCCTGACGGTGAGCATCGCCTGGGCCGGCGGTCAGCTCGTGCGGGCCGAGATCGCGGGCCATTACGTCGGCGATCTCGTCGTCGACGTCGACGAATCGCTCGGCCTCGTCGTCACCGACGCGGCCGGCGACGCCGTAGCGCTTTCACCCGTCACCCCGGCCGCGCCTGGGCGAGCCCGCTGGCAGTGGGATGGTCGTCGCGGCGAACAATGGACGGTCACACCCACGCCATGACACGCAGGGCGAGTAGGGGGCACTGATGGCGAAGCGGATAACCATCCTCGACGTGGCAGCGGAGGCCGGCGTGTCCCGGCAGACGGTGACACGCGCCATCAACGGAATGGGAGACATCAGCGAAGCCACTCGAGAGCGTGTGCTTCAAGCCAGTCAGCGCCTCGGCTACCGGCCGAGCCGGTTCGCCCGGAATCTCGTCGATCGCAACAAGACGCATGCTGTGGGGCTTGTCGTCGCGTCGTTCGTGAACCCTCATTTCACGGACATCGCCGGCGACATGATCGCTGGCGCGATGGACCGCGGGTGGCAACTGATCATGGCGCCGGGAGACGCCGATCGGCCGACGGTTCTCGACCTTCTCTCTCGACAGGTCGACGTCATCGTGGGGCACTTCGGCGGTGACGACGAAGCTCTGATCGCAGAGAGCAACAACACCCCGGTCATCAAGCTCGAAGACAAGGCGCACATTCGCGGGGTGCATGCCGTCCAGATCGACATCGAAGCCGGCATCCGGACCGCCGTCGATGAGCTCGCAGCGCGAGGCGCGCGGAGATTCGGCATGGTCGACTCCGCTTACACACGGCGTGGAGGGCACGCGTACGAACCATCGCCGCGGCGGACGTACTTCGAGAAATCTGTCGGCTCGCGGCTGAGTTCCGTCGTCGTCGGGGACGAGACCATCTCCGGCGGAGGTGCTGCGTTCCTCCGCCTGATGGAGTCGCACCCCGACACGGATGCGGTCATCATGTTCAACGACCTCATGGCGTTGGGCGCGGTTCAAACAGCCCAGGCCCGGGGGTTCGACGTACCCGGCCGGGTCCGCATCATGGGAATCGACGGTCTCACGCTGGGTGAAGCCGTGAACCCGCAACTCACGTCCATCGCCCTTGATCGGCAGGCGCTCGCAACGAACGCCCTGGAGATCGCCGAGACCATCGCCGCGGATGACTTCGCGCCCCGCGAACCGATCAACATCCGCCTCGAGCCCCGCATCCTCTGGCGCGATTCGGCATGAAGGGTTTCAGATGGACATGATCCGCCACCGGGAACTGCTCAACAACGGGTGGACCTTCGCGTTCGGCCAGCAGGCCGGCGCGGAGACCGACCCCACCGATCCGGGTTGGTTCGATGTCGGGTTGCCGCATTCATTCGACCTGCCCGACTTTCGCGAGCAGCGGTTCTACACCGGGTACGGATGCTACCGGCGACGTGTCGAGGTGCGCGAGGAGTGGATCGGCTCGTGGATCGCACTCGAGTTCCTGGGGGTGTTCCAGGTCGCCGATGTGTTCGTCAACGGCGTCCGGGCCGGTCGCCACGAAGGCGGATACACACCCTTCATCGTCGACGTCACCTCGGCCGTCCGGGCCGGTGCCAACGAGGTCTTTGTGCGCGTGGACAACCTCTGGAACCCCGGATTGGCTCCCCGCGCCGGCGATTACAGCTTCACCGGAGGCATCTACCGCGATGTGAGCCTGCTCGTGGCACCCACGGTTCGACTCGACTGGTACGGCATCGGAGTGACCACACCCGCGGCCGACGCCGAGGCGGCTACGGTGACGGCCACCGTCGATGTGGTGAACGACACCGATACCGAGGTCACCGTCTCCGTGGAGGGTGTCGTGACGTTCGACGGTGAGGAGGTGCTGCTCCTGACCGGCGACGGTCCGACGATTCCCTCCGGCCGGACACGGACGGCGCAGCTGTCCGGCGTTCTCGGCCGGCCCCGGCTGTGGCACCCGAATCACCCGGACCTGTATCGGCTCGAGGTATCCGTCTCGATCGACGGAGCGGCAACGGATCGCGACTCCGTCGACTTCGGCGTCCGCTGGTTCGAGTTCACGCCCCACGATGGGTTCTTCCTCAACGGCGAAAGGCTCGACCTCCACGGAGCGAACGTCCATCAGAACCACGGTGGATGGGGAGACGCCGTCACACGCGCCGGCATGCGCCGGGACGTCGCCATGATCAAAGACCTCGGGATGAACATCATCCGAGGATCGCACTACCCGCACCATCCGTTCTTCACCGCCGAATGCGACCGCCAGGGGCTCCTGTACTGGTCGGAACTCCACTTCTGGGGCATCGGCGGGGAGAACGTCGAGGGCTACTGGTTCGCGAGCGCCTACCCGGTCCACGAGGAGCACGAGGCTGCCTTCGAAGAGAGCCTGCGCCGAGCCCTCCGCGAGATGGTCCGAACACAGCGGAACCACCCCAGCATCGTCACGTGGAGTATCGGCAACGAGGCCTTCTTCAGCGACGACCACGTCATCGAGAAGGCCAAGGCGCTCACGGTCGAACTCGTCGAGCTGGCCCACGAGCTCGATCCGTCGCGACCGGCGGCCGTCGGCGGCGCGCAGCGGAAGGGATTCGACACCCTCGGTGACGTCGCAGGCTACAACGGCGACGGCGCAGCACTGTTCCAGGATCCCGGCATCCCCAACATCGTGAGCGAGTACCACGGAGCCGGCGGCCTCGGTGCCGGCGACTTCGAGGTCCAGTGGGAATACGGCGTCGAAGAGGATCTCCGGTGGCGGTCGGGGAAGATCCTCTGGTGCGCGTTCCATTACAAGACCGTCGCTGACGGCGCGGGCCTGGGCGGCATCGTCAACTACTTCCGCGTTCCGCGTCGCCCTTACTACTGGTACCGGGAGAAGCTCCGCGGCATCCCGCGACCGGATTTCCCCGAGCCCGGCACCGCGGTGAGCGTCGTCGTTCACGCCGACGAGGGGACCATCCCGACCGACGGCACCGGGGACACCAAGCTGACCGCCACGCTCCAGGACAGCGACGGCAGACACGTCGACGACCAACGTGAGATCACCTTCACCGTCGTCGATGGAGCTGGGCTCTTCCCGTCCGGTCGCAGCATCACGCTTTCGCCGGACGACGACAGTGTGATCGACGGCACCGCAGCCATCGAGTTCCGTTCCTACGAGCCGGGAACCAACCGGATCGTCGTCAGTGGAGACGGACTGGCTCCCGCCGAGGTCACGATCGTGGCGATGGGCGATCCTGTCGAGGGAGGCCGGCCCCGGCGGCTGATGACGCCGGCCCCGTACGTGACCGAACCACCCCGCGCTGCCGGAGAGACGTCGCTCGCGGCCTACCGGCCGGTAGCCACTAGCAGTGCGGCGCCCGGGTGCGAGGGCAGTCACGTCACCTCGGCGGGCAGCGGATCGGCATGGCGACCGGGAACACAACGGCCGGGTGAGTGGATCATGGCCGACCTGGAGTTCCCGTACGACGTCGGACGGATCGATGTCGGGTTCGCGGAGACGCCCACCGATCCGTGGGTCCTCGAGACGACGGTCGACTCGCGGACGTTCCATCCCGTCCATGTCGACGACGCCGAGGGCGGCGCCCTCTCGATCAGCGCGGAGTTCGAGCCGAGGAAGGTCTCAGCCGTGCGGATCCGGTTCCCGGAGCGACCGGCGTCTGTCGCGGAGATCCGCGTCTACCGACCCGCAGCGTCGAGTACCTCTGCCATCGCGACGCGCTCGCCCCTGCTGGCAGACAGCACTGCCGCCTCCACCATGGCGAGCGATGGGATGTTGCGATGAATCTCACCCGACGGTTCGACACCGCTCCTGAGGGCGCCGACGAATTCGCTCAGCGACCCAGCGATCTCCTCGCGCAGCTCGCCATCGACGCTGGTCTCTCCGAGATCGACCACTTCCCCGGCGATCGAGAGCGAGGGGATGTTCTCGCCATCCCACAGAGCCGTCCCCTGCTCGCCTGACGCTCGCCATTCGCCGTTCCACGACGTTTCGAGTGATTGACTGACCCAGCTGCCCTGATAGATGAAGCGGGTTCCAGAGGCGAACTCGAAAATGACCGCGGCTGCGGCATCGCCGCTGAACCAACTCCACGAAGGGTTGAAGGAGTCCGCATAGACCGAGATCGGGTCCTCGTCCAGAAGATAGCGCGCGACGTCGAAGGCGTGGATGGACATGTCGACCAGAAGCGGTGAAGCCATTTCCTCCCTGAAGCCGCCGAAGTGAGGGGCTCTGAAGAACTGGTGAGTGAGGATGCCGATATGCCCGAGGCGCGTCAGTGCGGCCTTGTAGGCAGCGAGCGTTCGGTAGTACCGGCGTGACTGACTGATCATCAGCAGCTGTTCCGTCGCCTCCGAGATCTCGGCGAGCGAGCGGGCCTCCGCAACCGTCGGGGCGGCCGGCTTCTCCGAGAGAACGGGCAGCCCCAGAAGCATGGCCTCTCGATCCACCGAGTAGTGCGCGGCCGGCACGGTCACATTGAGGACCGCGTCGGGAGCGGTCGACTCGAACAACTCGGTGATGCTGCGCGCGCAGGGCACATCCGGGAAGCCGGCTTCGCGTGCGGCCGCCTTCGCGCCCGCCAGATCGAGGTCGACCAGGCCGACCAGTTCGACTTCGGGCGCGTCCCGGAGGGCCCGGAGCCATGCTTTCCCCATGCCGCCGGCACCGACCTGAATGATCCGGATCACCTGGTTGGGGTCGTCGATGGTCGCCCACCTCATCCGTGGAAGTAGTCGTGACGGCGTTGCTGGGCGTCGTCTTCGAGGAAGAGTCGCACGACAGGGCCCGCTGCCGTCGGCGACTGCGCCGGCAGGGTCACATCCAGCGACTCGGCGGATCGCTCCCAAGCGACGTCTTCGGAGGAACCGAGGACGCGAATCTCCCGGATCGCCCGAGTGAGGAGGCCGGACCCGGTTCCGAACGATCGGATCCGGGCTATTCCGTCCTCCGGTTGCGCGAGCAATGTCGCGTAAACGTAGTCGCCGGTGACGTGGGTCCGTGTCGTGAAGCGGACGTCGGCGCTGGTGTATCCGGGCGAGGAGCTGTCGACGAACGAGCCGGCCGACACCTCCGTCGGGCCCTCCGCGGGAATGATCCACGGCCGACTGCCGTAGATGGCTTCCCCGTTGCGGGCGAGCCACTCCCCGATGCCGGTGAGGAGCTGACGTTCCTCTTCTGCGATGGTGCCGTCGGGCTTCGGCCCGACGTTCAGCAGGAGCACGCCGTTCTTCGAGACGGTGTCGGCCAGCTCCGCGATCAGCTCGTGCGCGCGCTTGTAGTCGTGTCCCTCGACCCAGCTCCACGAGGTCCGCGACACGGACGTGTCGTTCTGCCAGATGTCGTCGCGGATGCCGCCCATGGCGCCGCGTTCGATGTCATAGACGGCGCTCCCGGGCGCGAACGAGTTCCACTTGAAGTTGATGACGACCTCGCGACCCCACTCGGCAGCGCGGTTGTAGTAGTACGCAGCGAAGCGCCGTAGATAGGGCTCGAACGCAACGGACTCGATCCACCAGTCGAAATAGAAGATCTGCGGACGGTACTTGTCGACGATCTCGACGCACCTCAGCAGCCAGTCCTCGAGGAAGCGCTCATTCGGCGCGATCTCCTCGCGCTGGGCCGGCCCGTAGAAGTCCGCGTAGGCGGGATCGCGGACGTCGGAGTCGAACCGGCTGCCGCCGTTCATGAAGAACCAGTGCTCGGCGCGGTGACTGGAGGCGCCGAGAACCATCCAGGCGCGATCCACTGCGTCGCCGAGCTGGCGGAAGACGTCCTGCCGCGGGCCCAGGTGCGTCACGCTCCACCGCGAACGATCGGTGTCGTACAGCGCGAAACCGTCATGATGCTCGGCCACCGGCACCACGAACTGCGCGCCGGCCTCCTTGAACAGGGCGGCCCAGTCCTCGGGCTGGAACGTGTCCATCGTGAAGCTCGGGATGAAGTCCTTGTACCCGAAGGTGCTCTGCGGTCCGTAGGTGGCAAGGTGATGCTCGAAGGGCTTCGTCCCCTCCAGGTACATGTTGCGGGAGTACCACTCGTCTTCGAACGCGGGGACCGAGAACACGCCCCAGTGCAGGAAGATCCCGAACTTGCCGTCCCGGTACCAGAGGGGTGCCCGATAGCCCTGAAGCGACTCCCACGTCGCGTCGTACGGCCCCGCCTCGATGACCTGCTCCACGCCGGCCAGGGCGGCCGTGTTGTCGGAGACATCCACCGGGTCGGGGAGATCGCTCGGGTTGATCGGGGGCAACGTCATTGTGGATCCTTCTCGATGTGCGACGGTCGCCCACACGGACGATCACGCTCGTTGGTGTGACGATACAGGAATCGCGACCGGGTGCAAACATCCGACCTCTTGCGCAGTCGAATGCTATTATCGGGAGGCTAGGGCGGCTTTCGGCCCGAGAACTCGGATGTTTGGAGCAAGGATGCGTTTCGCGCGACTCGGTGAACCCGGACGGGAGGTGCCGGTCCTGGTCGAGGGCGACGCCTACTACGACATCTCGCCCATCACGGAGGATATCGCCGGCGACTTCTTCCGTGACGAAACGCACGCCCGCATCGCTGCGGCCGCGGACGCCGGCGAACTGACCCGGGTCGACGCCGACGGGGCACGCATCGGCGCGCCGATCGCCCGCCCATCGGCGATCATCTGCGTGGGCATGAACTACGCCGCCCACGCCGCCGAGTCGGGGGCGGAACCGCCCAAGAACGTGGTGATCTTCCACAAGACGCCCAACACCATCGCTGGGCCGAACGACGACGTCGCCATCCCGCGCGGCAGCCGGAAGACCGACTGGGAAGTGGAGCTCGGCGTCGTGATCAAGTCGCGCGCGAGCTACATCGACGGCCCGGCCGACGCGCTGTCATACGTCGCCGGCTACGTGTTGGCCAACGACCTCTCCGAGCGCGAGTGGCAGCTCGAGATCTCCGGCGGGCAGTGGGGCAAGGGCAAGTCGGCTCCCGGTTTCTCGCCGATCGGGCCCTGGCTGGTCACGCCGGACGAGGTGGACATCTCGGACCTGCGCCTCCGCAGTTGGGTGAACGGCGAACCGCGACAGGACTCGACGACAGCCGACATGATCTTCGACGTGCCCTACATCGTCTGGCACCTGTCGCAGTTCATGGTGCTCGAGCCAGGCGACCTCATCCTCACGGGCACCCCGGCCGGGGTCGCGCTCTCCGGCCGCTTCCCGTATGTGAAGAGCAGGGATGTCGTCGAACTTGCGATCGACGGTCTCGGCACGCAGCGGCAGGTGTTCCTGTGAGCCGACAGCGCGTCGCCGTCGTCACCGGCGGAGCGTCCGGCATCGGCGCCGCCATCACCTCCCGGCTCCGCGAAGACGGCCTGCGGGTCTTCGTCTTCGACCGCACTGCGCTGAACGAGGCGGACTCCCTGGCGGTCGACATCGCGAATGACGCCGCGGTGCGCGAGGCCGTGTCCCAGGCGGCCGAGCTCGCCGGCGGGATCGACGTCGTGGTGAACAATGCGGGCATCGGCGCCCAGGGCACTATCGAGGACAACAGCGACGAGGAGTGGCACCGCGTGTTCGACGTCAACGTGCTCGGCGCGGTTCGCGTGACCCGGGCGGCGTTGCCGTGGCTGCGAGCATCCGACTCGGCCGCGGTGGTGAACATCAGCTCCATCGTGGCAACGACCGGACTGCCACAGCGCGCTCTGTACGGTGCGACCAAGGGAGCCATCGCGTCCCTGACGCTGCAGATGGCAGCCGACCACCTGCCCGACGGTATCCGCGTCAACAGCGTGAACCCGGGAACGGCCGACACTCCGTGGGTCCAGCGCCTGCTCGACTCAGCAGCCGACCCGGTGGCGGAGCGCGCTGCGCTCGAGGGCCGCCAGCCGCATGGACGCCTGGTGCGGCCCGAGGAGATCGCTGCGGTCGTGTCGTTCCTGGTCGACCCGCGGGCCGGCTCCGTCACCGGCGCCAGCGTCGCCGTCGACGGCGGGATGGCCAGCCTTCGCCCACGTCCGAGAGCCGGGCGGGAAGGATGACCGGGCACGGCAGAGTCACCCGTCAATTTCCGAAGCCGGCTGAACTGTTGGAGTTGATGCAGTTCAAGAGGCCGGAGCTGGATCTGAAGAAGCGTCGGCTGGAGTCGGCGTTGACGATCGAGGATCTGGCCCGGATCGCTCGCCGTCGGACGCCTCGGGCGGCGTTCGATTACACCGAGGGGGCGGCCGAGGGAGAGCTGTCGTTGGCGCGGGCGCGGCAGGCGTTCCAGGATGTGGAGTTCCACCCGTCGGTGCTGCGGGATGTGTCCACAGTGGATACGTCGTGTGAGATCTGGGGTGGCCGGTCGGCGTTGCCGTTCGGGATCGCCCCGACCGGGTTCACCCGCCTGATGCAGACCGAGGGCGAGACCGCCGGTGCCGGTGCGGCGGGTGCTGCAGGGATCCCGTTCACCCTGTCGACGTTGGGGACCACCTCGATCGAGGAGGTGAAGGCGGTCAACCCGGAGGGCCGGAATTGGTTCCAGTTGTATGTGATGCGGCAGCGGGAGATCTCCTACGGTCTGGTGGAGCGGGCCGCGGCGGCGGGGTTCGACACCCTGTTCTTCACCGTGGACACCCCGGTGGCGGGGGCGCGGTTGCGGGATAAGCGCAACGGGTTCTCCATCCCGCCGCAGCTGACTGTGGGCACGATCCTGAACGCGATCCCGCGGCCGTGGTGGTGGTATGACTTCCTGACCACCCCGAAGCTGGAGTTCGCCTCCCTGT
>NZ_JBNDHX010000041.1:0-29031 GCF_056755275.1 Leifsonia sp. HAY1-4F | reverse complement strand
CTGACGGTCATACCGTGGCGCGCGAACGCCTCGAGGAGGACGTCGATGTCCACCCATCCGCCGCCATCGAGCTGGACTCCGACGTGGCCGGGGTCGTGCCGGAGCGTCAGGGACAGCATCTTGCTGACTCGGACCATGTCAGCAGCGCTCCGGGGAAGCTGTGACGCTCCTTCGGCCCGACGAGGCTGCGGCTCTGTCATGGGATCACCGTAGCCGGTGAGCCCACGAGGAGTGGGCCACGGCCGGCTACGCCCAGCCGAAATCGTGGAGCCGGTCGTCGTCGATGCCGTAGTAGTGGGCGATCTCGTGGACGAGGGTGATGTGGATCTCGTCGCGCAGTTCTTCCTCGTCCGCGCAGATCGCGAGCAACGGCTCCCGGTACAGCACAATGCGGTCGGGCATCTCGCCGAAGCCGTACGAGTCGCGCTCCGTGAGCGCGACACCGTCGTAGAGGCCGAGGAGGTCGAGTGAGCCGTCCTCCGGGCGGTCCTCGACGACGAACACGATGTTGTCGAGGCCGTCGACCATCTCGTCCGGCAGCTGGTCGAGCTCGTCGGTGACGAGGGCCTCGAAGGCCTCCTGGTCGAGCCGGAGGCCCGGCCCGCGGTCGCCGCTGCTGCTCACCCGGGGAAGTCTACCGGCGGGCGTTCGCACGCCCGCCGGCAGACGTGCCGGTCGCTAACCGCGGATCAATACCAGTTGTACGACTCGGAGTGGCCCCACGCCCCGCACGGCGTGCCGTAGCCGCGAGCGATGTAGTCCAGTCCCCACTTGATCTGGGTGGTGGCGTTGGTGGCCCAGTCGGTGCCGAAGGCCGCCATCTTGCTGCCGGGGAGCGCCTGCGGGATGCCCGTAGCGCCACTGCCCGGGTTCATCGCCTGGTAGTTCCACTGCGACTCGCGCTGCCACAGCTGCTGGAGGCACTGGAACTGGTCGGAACCCCAGCCGTACTGGCTGGAGGCGATGGCGGCGGCGGTCGCCTTGGCGGCGTCCGGCGTGTTCGCGTTCTGCTGCGCAGCGGCGGCTGCCTGGGCGGCGGCTGCGGCGGCCGCTGCTGCGGCGGCGGCACGGCGGTCCGCCTCCGCGGCGGCCGCAGCGAGCTTGTCGGAGGCGGCCTGCGTGGCGTCGATGCTGCTGCGCAGCTTGGCGTCGTCCAGCTTGGTGAAGTTGCTCAGGCCCGCGATCGCGGTCTTCGCGGCCGACGCGTCAGCCTTGGACTGGTAGGCGGCGACGGTCGCCTGCGCGCCGCTCAACGTCGTCTCCGCCTCGCTCTGGAGGCGGTCGCGCACGATGGAGTCGTAGACGGAGAGCTGCTCGTGCTGCATCCCATTGGCTTGGGAGAGCTGGCGGGTCACCTGCTCGCTGTGCTGCTCCTGCTGCTGGGCCTGGGCGATCGAGGGAGCGAGGAGGCTGGCGCCGATGAGGACGGCGGCAGCGCCGGAGATGAGGCGACTGAGGGGGACGGGGCTATTTTTTACGGAGGTGAGGAGGGAACTCAGCATGCTTTTCCTGGGTAGGGTTTCCCCGGCTGACGCATGCTGCACCGGTGGGCGCGCACACGTCCGGACCCGGACTTCTCGGGAGGGTCCTGCGGGCTGACAACCGCGGAGCACGCACGAAAGCACCCGGTGGACCCGTGGTCCGGAAGGCGCAGCGTGCAGCGCGGGTGTGCCGGGCGTTCGAAACGGTGAGCATCCAGGAACGGGCGCCGAAGCGCCTCGGTTATTCGGGTTCGGGGGGACTGGATGCGTACCTGCGCGGCACGGACGGCTGTCGATGCCGTCGCCGACCGACCCTAGGCGCTGTTTCTGGACAGGTCAGGCATAGAACCTGGGAAGGTCGTGTGCGTGTCAGCCATCGACGGCCGCCTCTTCGGCCTCGGCGGCGGCTTCGGCGTCATCCATGCGGCGGTCCGAGATCCAGAGCATCGGGATGAGCAGGAGCACGACGAGAGTGCCCATTGCGAGGAACACCCAGCGCACGCCGAACAGCTGCCCGATGATGCCGCCGACGGCTGCGCCGAGCGGCATCGTGCCCCAGGCGAGCAACCGGTAGGCGCTGTTCAGCCGGCCCAGCAGCCGCGTCGGCGTGACGCGCTGGCGCAGGGACACGGTGATGACATTCCAGACCGAGACCGTGATGCCACCGATCAGCAGGCCGGCTCCGATGATGAACGGATCGGCGGTGAAACCGGGCGTCGCGACGGCGAGCAGCGAGCCGGCGACCGTCAGCAGGAGGGCCCGCGAGCGTCCGAGCACCCGCTCCGCCGGCTCGGCCAGGAAGGTCCCGATGACGCTTCCGAGGGCGGATGCGGTGAGCAGCAGGCCGTACGCCGGGTCGCTCAGCTTCATGGCCGAATGCGGCCCGGCGGCGTAGAGCACGAACACGGTGAAGACCGCCGAGCTGGCGAAGTTGAAGACGCCCACCATGATGGCGAGCGTGCGCAGCAGCGTGCTGCTTCCCAGGAAACGCAAGCCTTCTGCGATGTCTGCGCGGATCGTGGTCCGCTCCGTGCGCCGGGCGCTGAAGCGTCCGCGAAGGAGCAGGAGCATCCCGATGGCAGCCACCCAGAGCAGTACCGGCGTCCCGAAGGCGAACACGACCCCGGCCGCGACAAGGAACCCGCCGAGGGGAGGGCCGATGAACTGGTTGGCCGTCAGCTCGGCCGCGTAGAGGCGCCCGTTCGCCCGCGACAACTTATCCCGCGCGACCAGCTGCGGCAGGATCGACTGCGAGGACGTGTCGTAGACCGTTTCCGCTACGCCGACGCAGACGGCCGCCGCATAGAGCAGCCAGATCGAGGTGGCTCCGGCGAGGGATGCGGCGGTCAGACATGCGAGGAAGAAGGCGCGGGCGAGATTGGCGACGAGCATCAGCCGCCTGCGGTCGAGCCGGTCGGCCAACGCGCCGGCCGTGAGCGCGAAGAGCAGCCACGGCAGGGTGAATGCGAACGTGAGCCCAGCGATCAGCGCGGGGGAGTCCGTGTAACGGACCGCCACCAGCGGGAGGGCTACCTTCATCGCCCCGTCGGCGAGGTTCGAGAATCCTGAGGAAGTCCACAGCTTCCAGTAGTTCGCACCGAGTCCCGTCGACGCCATGGCCCGCTCAGAGAGCTTTTGCCGCCGCTGCAAGCACCTGCGCCAGCGTCGGAACGCCTTCGGCGCGGAACACCTCGTCGCCGTTCGCCCCTGTGACGATCACCGTCGGCGTCGAGCGGATGCTGTCCTGCTCCGCGCGCTCGGCGTGACGTGCCACATCCAGCTCGGTGACGACGATCCGTGGGGCCAGACGAGCCGCCTCCGCGAGCACCGCGCGGGTCTGCATGCACGGCTCGCAGAACGCCGATGTGTAGAGAATCAGTTGCGCTTCGCCGGTGACCTGCGGGGCAACGGCCGGTGTCGAATCCACATCGCCAGTGTACGTCGGGCGAAATCGCGGCGACCATCGTGCGGTGGAGGCTGTCGCCGGCCCTGTCGCGCCGTGTCGGCCCGCACAATCGTCCCGTGAGCCGAACGACCTTCACGCGATACGTCGCCCTCGGAGACTCGCTCACCGAGGGCCTGTGCGACGCCCTGCCCGGACAGGCCGACAGCTGGCTGGGCTGGGCCGACCGTCTCGCCGGCATCCTCGACGGGGACGCCCGGCTGGCCGGAACCTCCCTCGAGTTCGCCAACCTCGCCGTGCGCGGCAGGCGTATCGCCGATGTGGTGGATGCGCAGATCCCGCAGGCGCTCGACTTCGGGCCGGATCTCGTCTCGGTGATGATCGGCGGGAACGACCTGATGAGTCCGGCCGCCGACCCGGATGCGCTCGCTTCACGGCTGGAGGGCGGTATCCGTGCGCTGCGGGCGTCGGGGACGACGGTGCTGCTCGCGAACATCTTCGACCCGCAGTTCGCCTTCTTCCTCAAACCCTTCCGCGGCCGGGCGGCCGTCTTCAACGCCAACATCTGGAGCATCGCGCGGGATCAGCGGGCGACCGTGCTGGATGTGTGGGGTGTCCGCGAATTCCGGGATCCGGCGATGTGGGCGTCCGACCGGGTGCACCTGAGCGCGCGCGGGCATCGCCTGCTCGCCGCGCACGCCGCCCACACGCTCGGGGTGCCCTATGCCGAGGTGAGAGGTCCGGAGTCGGCCGCGGAGCCTGCTGCGGCCGCGTCCGCACCGCCGTGGGCTGTCGGGGGCCCGCACTAGACTCCCTGTTATGGCTACTTCCTCGGATCGACTGGTCTGGATCGACTGCGAGATGACCGGCCTCGACCTCGAGGTCGACCAGCTCGTCGAGATCGCGGTCGTGATCACCGACTTCGAGCTCACTGTCCTCGACCCGGGACTGAGCATCGTCATCAAGCCCGACGACTCCGCCCTTGAGAACATGGGTGACTTCGTCCGGCAGATGCACACGACATCCGGTCTGATCGACGAGATCCCGCACGGCAAGAGCCTCGCCGAGGCAGAGTACGAGGTGCTGGAGTACGTGCTGAAGTTCGCGCCGGCCGCACGGACGGCTCCCCTCGCCGGGAACACGATCGGGACCGACCGCATGTTCCTCGCCAAGTTCATGCCCCGCCTCGACAACCACCTGCACTACCGCAACGTCGATGTGTCGTCGATCAAGGAGCTCTCGCGCCGCTGGTTCCCGCGCATCTACTTCAACGCGCCGGAGAAGAACGGCGGCCACCGGGCCCTGGCCGACATCCTCGAGTCTATCCGCGAGCTCGACTACTACCGGTCTGCCGCGTTCGTGGCGCCTCCCGGCCCCACCACCGAAGACACCCAGGCCGTCGCCGCCGGCGTCGTGGAGAAATGGTCTTCGCGGATGTACTAGAATCGTTGAGTTGCTTGCATCGGCCCGGTCGGGCCGGCAGCGACCGTGGTGGGTATAGCTCAGCTGGTAGAGCGCCTGGTTGTGGTCCAGGAGGTCGCGGGTTCAAGCCCCGTTACTCACCCCAACACAGGGCCGGACTCCGAGAGTCCGGCCCTTTCTCATGCCCGCTACGCGCCGGCGCGCCACACATTCGTGACGAATGTGCCCTTCGAGACTGTGTAGGTGCACATTCGTGACGAATGCCGAGCGACTGGGTGCCCCCGACAGGAATCGAACCTGCGACCAAGAGATTAGAAGGCTCCTGCTCTATCCGCTGAGCTACGGGGGCGTCGACTCCACGATACCGGAGGGGATGCCGTGAACCTCAGAGCGTCTGCCCGGTCTTCCCCGCGCGGTTGACGATCGCGATGACCGGACGGCGGCCGCGAAGGCCGAAGCGCAGCCGGAGGCTGGCCTGTCGCGCGATCAGAATCGCGATCACACCGGCCGCCGCGGCGGGGACGAGCCCCGAGATCGCCATGGCGATGTGCGGCCCGACCTGCTCGACGATCCATCCCATGAGCGGGCCGCCGAGCGCCTGCCCGCCGAGCAGCACGAGGATGTAGAGGGAGATGACGCGTCCGCGGATCTGCACGTTCGACGACATCTGCACCAGCGAGTTCGCCGCCGTGACGAACAGCAGGTTGCCGACACCGACACAGATCAGCAGCATCCCGAACGCCAGCTCGCCGGGGGCGAAGCCGGCCAGCGCCTGCACGATTCCGAGCGCCGCTGCCGTCCCGACCACCATCGACAGTCGCACACTGGTGCGCCGAGTGGATGCCAGCGCCCCGGTGAGCGCGCCGGCGGCGACGAGTGCGTTGAACATCCCGTATCCCTGCGCGCCGACGTGGTACACGTTGTTCGCGTAGGCCGCGAGGAACACCGGCATGTTGAAGGCGAAGACGGCGATCACCGCGACCATGACGACACTCCAGAAGATCACCGGCTTCCGGCGCACATAGCGGATCCCCTCGGCCAGCTGGCCTTTGCTGCGCGGGGCCGCGGGGGAGGCGTGCAGCTCCGACCGTTTCAGGGTGGCGACGGCGACGACCACAGCAAGACACGCGACGGCATTGATCGCGAAAGACCAGCCGCCGCCGACCGCCGTGATCAGGATGCCGCCCAGCGCCGGTCCGATGAGCCCGCCGAGCTGGAAGATCGAGGAGTTGAGGCTGATCGCATTCCGCAGGTAGTGCGGCCCGACGAGCTCGTTGACGAACACCTGCCGGGCCGGGTTGTCGACGACGGTGACGAGCCCCAACCCGAACGAGATCGCGTAGACGTGCCACACCTCGATCACTCCGGTCAGCGTGAGGACGGCCAGCAGAGCCGCGAGGCCCGCAGCGCTCGATTGCGTGATCACCAGGAGCCGCTGCTTGGAGTAGCGGTCGGCGATGACACCGCCCCAGAGGCCGAAGAGGAGCATCGGCGTGAACTGCATGAACACGGTCACACCGACGGCGGCGACGCTGTGGGAGAGCTGCAGGACCAGCCAGTCCATCGCGATGCGCTGCATCCACACCGCCGTGTTGGCGACGAGGTTGCTCGCCGCGAACCGGCGGTAGTTGTTCACGCGGAGCGAGGCGAAGGTCTCGCGCCACGGCGGGCGGGCGGTGAGGACCGGCATGGGTCCGGTGGGCGGGGCGGCTGCGGGGGAGTGCGCCACAGGGTGTTACCTCGATGTCGTCGCTGGTTCCGTATGAAGTGTCCCTTCCGACCCTACGCAAGCCCGGCTATTCTTGGAGCCGATCACGGCTATAACTCTCATTGGCTTTTCGAATGGATGCGGATGTTCGACCCTGTGCTGCTCCAGACCTTCCTCGCCGTCGCCGACACGCACAGCTTCACGAAGGCGGCCGCGCGGCTGGGCATCAGCCAGCCGACGGTCAGCCAGCAGATCCGGAAGCTGGAGCAGTCCGCGAAGCGGCAGCTGATCGCGCGCGACACCCGCGACGTGCGACTCACCGACAACGGGGACGCGATGGCCGGCTTCGCGCGCACCATCCTCGCCGCCCACGCAGAGGCGGAGAGCTACTTCAGCGGCTCGGCGATGCGGGGCCGGCTGCGCTTCGGCGCCGCCGACGACCTGGCGATCACGACGCTGCCGCGCATCCTCCGGCACTTCCGCCAGCAGAATCCGCAGATCAACCTGGAGCTCACCGTCGACCAGTCCGCTCCGCTCCACCGCAAGCTCAAGGCCGGCCACCTCGACCTGATCTTCATCAAGCAGACTCCGGGGACGACGGAGGGCACGGTCGTCGCGACCGATGAGCTCGTCTGGATGGGCCAGGAGAAGACGGCGCTCGATCCGGACGGCCCCGTCCCGCTGATCTCCTACCAGGGGCCGAGCCTCAGCCGCCAGGTCGCGATCGATGCGCTGGAGTCGGCCGGCCGCACCTGGCGGATCACCTGCAACACGCGCGAGGTCAACGGCGTGCTGGCCGCCGTGCGCGCGGGAATCGGGGTCGCCGTCTTCCCGCGCTCACTCATCCCGACCGATCTGATCAAGGTCACGAATCGCTTCGCGCTCCCGGACCTGGGCCACGTGGACTTCACGCTCCTATCGAACCCGTCGGCGGCACGCGAGCCGGTGGATGCGCTCACCACGGCGATCCTGGCGCGCGCCGTAAGCCGTGTGGCGTGAGAGCATCCTGGGCTCGCGTTCACACCGCTGAAACGCTCCGGGGATAATCTGGGCGTCATGCGCGAACTTCAGGCAAGGATCATCGAAGAACTGCACGTCCGTCCCGAGATCGACCCGTCCGAAGAGGTGGAGCGTCGCGTCCGGTTCCTCGTGGACTACGTCCGTGCGACCGGCGCCGCGGGCTACGTCCTCGGGATCAGCGGCGGCCAGGACTCCTCGCTCGCCGGCCGGCTCACGCAACTCGCCGTGGAGCGGCTCGCTGCCGAGGGGACGGACGTCGACTTCGTCGCCGCGCGCCTTCCGTATGCGGTGCAGCGCGACGAGGAGGACGCGCAGCTCGCACTCTCCTTCATCCGGCCCAAGAGCTCGGTGGTGTTCAACATCCAGCGCGGAACCGACGGCGTGGAGGCGGAGTTCGGGGATGCGCTCGGCGTGCGGATGTCGGACTTCGTGAAGGGCAACGTGAAGGCGCGGATGCGGATGGTGGCGCAGTACGCGATCGCCGGTCAGCGGACGCTTCTCGTGATCGGGACCGATCACGCGGCGGAAGCCGTGACCGGCTTCTTCACCAAGTACGGCGACGGCGGGACCGACATCCTGCCCCTGACCGGGCTGACGAAGCGGCAGGGCAAGCAGGTGCTGCAGTTCTTGGACGCACCCGCCCGGCTCTACGAGAAGGCGCCGACGGCCGACCTCCTCGACCTGAACCCCGGGCAGACCGACGAGGACAACCTAGGCTTGACCTACAACGACATCGACGACTTCCTGGAGGGCAAGGACGTCGCGGAGGAGGTCGCCGAAGCGCTGGAGGCCCGCTATCGGGCGACCGAGCACAAGCGGCAGCCTCCGGCGAGCATGTTCGACGAGTGGTGGGGCGCGGGCACGTACAGCCGCTGACACCAGCGGGAGAACGACGAAGGGCGCCGGCATGATGCCGGCGCCCTTCGTGCGGGTGGAGTGTGCGCAGCTCCGCGTCAGACCGGCTGGCCGAGGCGGGGGCTGGGGGAGGTGTCGTGCTCCTGCGATCCGGCAGCGGCCGCCGCGACGAACGGGTTTGCGATCGTGGTCTCGTCCGGCGAGACAGTGGCCGTGTTCGCCGGCGTGGCGGGAACGTACTGCTCGTGGTGCTGCTGGGCGACCCACGCATCCTGCTGGGCCAGTACCGCGCTCTCGGGCTCGGCGCTCTCGAAGCGCCAGCGCTCCAGGTCGCTCTGGAAGATCCGCTTGGCGCGTCGCGGGCTCTTCTGCCACTCGATGAGACGGTCGCGGAACTCGGCGATGGCCGGATCGAGCTGGTAGCCGAAGGTCGCCGACGCCCGCTTCATCTCGGCGAGCTGGTGACCTGCCCAGGTCGCTGCGAGGCCCGCGTTCCTGATCGGGAGCAGCCGCACCATGATGTCGGCCTGGCCGACCGCGCGGTCGGACAGGACCTGCTCGGCCGGCGTGAGGGAGTTCCAGACGGAGGCCTCCGTCGCTGCGTCGACGAGTGCAGCGATCGCGGATGCCTTGTGCTGGCGGTCGGTACGGGTGAGGAGTCCCTTGAGGGCGCCCCGGGCGATCCAGGCGGCGAGCAGGCCGGACAGGATCACGGCGATCGCAAGGACCACCGCAGAGAAGACCATCGGACGCGCGTCCGAGGATGTGAACCAATCGACGAAGTCATTCCACCACTGCATGCCGTGATGGTAACCGCCGTTGCGCTGGCCACGGGGGAGCCGGTCCGTCGTGTCGTCAAGCCGGTGGTGATGCGTACTGCTCGCCGCGCGCGGCAGACTGGAGGGAAACGAATCGAAAGAGGGTTCCCATGCAGACGTTTGTGCTGGCCGGTGGATGCTTCTGGTGCCTGGATGCGGTCTACCGCGTCCTCCGTGGCGTGCAGGATGTGGTGTCCGGCTACACGGGCGGCACAGTGGTCGACCCGAGTTATGAAGAGGTCTGCACAGGGCGCACCGGACACGCGGAGGCCGTCGCGGTGACCTTCGATCCCGAGGTGATCCCGCCGGGCGTCATCCTCGATGTCTTCTTCACGCTCCACGATCCGCGCCAGCTGAACCGGCAGGGCAACGACATCGGCACGCAGTACCGTTCGGCGATGTTCGCCGAGTCGGAGCATCAGCGGGAGCTCTTCGAGGCTGCGCGCGACCGTGCCGCGGAGTACTGGGGCGAGGGCATCGTCACCACGATCGAGCCGCTCGGGCCGTTCTATCGCGCAGAGGAGTATCACCAGGACTTCTTCGCCAAGAACCCCGGCCAGGGGTACTGCCTCGCGGTGGCGCTTCCGAAGGTGAACAAGATCCGGGCGTCGTATGCGGAGTACGTCACCGCCTGATTCGTCCCCAGGTGTCCACTGTGCCGAGTTCTCCACAGAATCGGCCTCCGCGGTCCGGGCGCTTCCGGCGGTCGGCAGAGTGGATTCGAGCCCGCCACCAGGGTGGGCCTCGAAAGGGGAGACCATGTCCGAAACCGTCGCCGTCCGCGGCTTCGTCGCCACCGAGCCGCGCCATCTCGTCACCGAGGGCGGGCTGCCGATCACGAGCTTCCGGCTCGTGACGACGCGCCGTCGCTACAACCGCCAATCGTCGTCGTGGGAGGACGGCGGGAGCAACTGGTACACGGTGAGCGCCTTCCGCCGGCTGGCGGTCAGTGCGGCCGACTGCGTCTCCAAGGGCGATCCGGTGCTGGTCTCCGGCCGGCTCTGCCTTCGTGAATGGACCGGCGAGAAGCAGGGCATGACGGTCGAGATCGAGGCCGAGTCGATCGGCCACGATCTGACCTGGGGGCGATCGGAGTTCACACGAGCCGCCGGCCCGGAGGGTGGTGAGCATCCGGCGGAGCAATCGGGCGAGCAATCGGGCGAGCATCCCGGCCAGAGCGTGGTGGGGGATGCGGTCACCGCCGCCGGGGGAATTCCCGTGGCGTCCCCGTAAGATGCCGGACATGCCGTCTCCCGTGGTCCGCCGGACCGGTCCCTTCGCCGCGTCCGCTCTCGTTCTCGCGACGGGGAGCGCCATCGTTCTCGCGCTGACCGGATGCGCTCCGGGCGGTTCGCCTGCCGGGTCGCCGACGGCAACCGTGACGCCTTCGCCCACGCCGACCGCCTCGGCGCCGGCGCCCGTCCAGCTGGTGTCCGGTGGCACGGCGCAGCAGAACCTGCCCTACTTCGACAAGGTCAATCGTGCGACGCTCGCCGCGCATCCCGACGCCAAGGGGCGCGACTTCATCGACGGTCTGGTCGCCGCCGGTTTCGCGAAAGCCGACATGCAGGTGACCGTCGACACGACCACGATCGGGTTGAAGGCGAATTCGATTCAGTTCTCCGTGCGTCTCGGCGACACCTGCCTGATCGGGCAGAACGGGGCGGACGCGGGCGGGTACTCCAGCATGGTGACACCGGTGCTCTCCACCGGGAACTGCCTCATCGGCCAGACCCGTCCGATCGACTGGTAACGGCACCCACCCGTCCGAAACCGGACACGACCCCGGTATCCTCGAATACGGCAGTAAGCCGACGACAGGGAGTTTGAGAAGAAGAGTGGCCGAATACATTTACTCGATGGTGCGGGCCCGCAAAGCGGTCGGCGACAAAGTGATCCTCGACGACGTCACGATGGCGTTCCTGCCCGGAGCGAAGATCGGCGTCGTGGGTCCGAACGGCGCCGGTAAGTCGACCATTCTGAAGATCATGGCCGGGCTCGACACGCCCTCCAACGGCGACGCCAAGCTGACCCCCGGGTACACCGTCGGCATCCTCATGCAGGAGCCGCAGCTGGATGAGAGCAAGACGGTCCTCGAGAACGTGCAGGAGGGCGTCGGCGAGATCAAGCAGAAGGTCGACCGCTTCAACGAGATCTCGGGGCTGCTGGCCGACCCGGACGCCGACTTCGACACGCTGCTCGCCGAGATGGGCACGCTGCAGGAGCACATCGACGCGGCCGACGCCTGGGACCTCGACTCCCAGCTCGAGCAGGCGATGGATGCGCTGCGCTGCCCGCCGGGGGACTGGACCGTCGACACGCTCTCCGGTGGCGAGAAGCGCCGCGTGGCGCTGTGCCGCCTGCTGCTGCAGAAGCCGGACCTCCTGCTCCTCGACGAGCCCACCAACCACCTGGACGCCGAGAGCGTGCTGTGGCTCGAGCAGCACCTGGCCAAGTATCACGGTGCCGTCCTCGCCGTGACCCACGACCGGTACTTCCTCGACCACGTGGCGGAGTGGATCGCGGAGGTCGACCGCGGTCACCTGTATCCGTACGAGGGCAACTACTCGACCTACCTCGAGAAGAAGCGCGAGCGTCTCGAAGTCCAGGGCAAGAAGGACGCGAAGCTCGCCAAGCGGCTGTCCGAGGAGCTCGACTGGGTTCGTTCCAGCGCCAAGGGACGCCAGGCCAAGTCGAAGGCGCGTCTGGCGCGCTACGAAGAGATGGCGGCAGAGGCGGAGCGCACCAGGAAGCTCGACTTCGAGGAGATCCAGATCCCGCCGGGCCCGCGCCTCGGCCAGATCGTCATCGACGCCAAGGAGCTGGAGAAGGGGTTCGGCGACCGCCGACTCATCGACGGCCTCACCTTCACGCTGCCCCGCAACGGGATCGTCGGCGTCATCGGCCCGAACGGTGTCGGCAAGACGACGCTGTTCAAGACGATCGTCGGGCTCGAGCCGCTCGACGGCGGCGCCCTGAAGGTCGGCGAGACCGTGCAGATCTCGTACGTCGACCAGAGCCGCGGCGGCATCGACCCCAACAAGAACGTCTGGGAGGTCGTGTCCGACGGACTCGACTACATCCAGGTCGGCAAGACCGAGGTCCCGTCGCGCGCCTACGTCTCCACCTTCGGGTTCAAGGGACCGGACCAGCAGAAGAAGGCGGGAGTGCTCTCCGGCGGTGAGCGCAACCGCCTCAACCTGGCGCTGACGCTCAAGCAGGGCGGAAACCTCCTGCTTCTCGATGAGCCGACCAACGACCTCGATGTCGAGACGCTCTCGAGCCTCGAGAACGCCCTGCTCGAGTTCCCGGGATGCGCCGTGGTCATCACCCACGACCGGTGGTTCCTCGACCGGATCGCCACGCACATCCTCGCCTACGAGGGCACCGAGGAGAACCCGGCCGGCTGGTACTGGTTCGAGGGCAACTTCGAGGCCTACGAGGAGAACAAGATCGAGCGTCTCGGCGCGGACGCGGCCAAGCCGCACCGCTCTGCATACCGCAAGCTCACCCGCGACTGACCGCCCGGCCATGCGACTCCACGTTCCGATCAAGCTCCGCTGGAGCGACCTCGACGCCTACGGTCACGTGAACAACGCCGAGATGCTGCGCCTCCTCGAGGAGGCGCGCATCGAGGCGTTCTGGACGACCGACGACAGCGACCCAACGGATCGGGGCGCTGTTCCTGACAGCGGCGAGGCGATCGGCGGATCCACGGCCGTGCTGGATGGGCGTCCCGGAGCGGATACTCTGACGCTCATCGCCCGGCAGGAGATCGAGTACCTCGCGCCCATCCCATACCTGCGGCAGCCGCTCGACGTGCAGCTGTGGCTCGGGCGGCTCGGCGGTGCCAGCCTCGAAGTCTGCTACGAGGTGTGGTCGCCGGACGGAACCGAGCCGCAGACGCTGTTCTCGAGAGCGGCGACGACGATCGTGCTCGTCGATGCGACCACACAGCGTCCCCGGCGGATCAACGACCGCGAGCGGGCGGCCTGGACGCCGTACCTGGAGGAGCCGGTCGTCTTCGCCAAGCGCGCCTGAGCGGCCCCTCGCACGCTGCGGTCCTACGGCGTGGGCCGGGGCCCGGTGGGCAGCGGCGTCGGGCTGAACGAGTTCTGCCAGATCGCTCGCGACCCCGCCTCGCCGATCAGGACCACATCCACAATTGTCGCCACCGCCAGGGCGACGGCGATGACCGTCAGGACGACGATCACCACGCGGCGTGCGGTCGCCGACGGCCTCCGCGGCGAGCCGGGCCGGTCCACGAAGAAGAACCAGCCCCACTGCAGCGTGGTGAACACGAAGAGCGCCACCACCCACGGCCACAGCGTCATTCCGAGTGCCGTGTGCTGCAGGATCAGCGGCGTCGACGGCACGCGTGCCTGCAACCATTGACCGGCCAGCATCACGATCGGCAGCAGGATGAGGTCCAGCAGCGCCAGCAGCGGGACGACGATCCCCAGCCGGCGCGCCGCCGGCCAGACCGGGATGAGCACCACCGCGACCGCGGTCAGCGGCACCAGCACCACCACGAAGTGGACGAGGAGGACGTGGAGAGGTAGCCCGTTCACCTCCACAGCAGCCCCTAGGCGCTGACGGTGACGGAGTCGCCTGAGACCTGGGTCTTCAACTTGGGCAGCGGGTCGCGTGCGGGGCCGCCCAGGACGTCACCGGTCGTCGCGTCGAACCGCGAGCCGTGACACGGGCAGTCGAACTCCTTGCCCTGCGGCGCGACCGTGCATCCCTGGTGGGTGCAGACGGCGCTGAACGCCACCACCTTGCCGGCGGCCGGCCGCGAGACCACGATCGGCTTGCCCGCGAGCGTCGCCGAAACGGCGCCGCCCACCGGGATGGACGCCAGCGACACCTGAGCAGTCCCGCTTCCACCGGACGAACCACCAGACCCGCCCGACCCGGAGCCGCCGGAGCCCGATCCGCCGGCCCCGGATCCACCCGCACCGCCGGAGTCCGCGGCGCCCCCGGGCGTGCACGCTGCCAGGAGCACGGCTCCGGCGGACGCTCCGCCGATCGAGACGAGGGTGCGGCGGGTCAGCGGTGCGTGGTCGTTCATACTGGAATTCCTCCCGGTCGGCGGATGCATCTTCTACGGTATTCACGAGACCATCCGGTGATCGGTTCAAGCGTGGCGTGTGAACCTTTCCGCCCGCTGCATCGTGTGAAGAGTGGAGGTGAACATGCCGGAGGAGGACGCCCGCCTGCTGCGCGAGCTGCACGACCAGCACGCGCAGGCCATTTGGCGGTACGTCGTGCACCTCACCGGCGACCGGGCGATGGCCGACGACATCGTGCAGGAGACGCTGCTGCGTGCGTGGCGCAAGCCTGCCGTCCTGGATCAGTCGCAGCAGTCCGCTCGCACCTGGCTGTTCACGGTCGCCCGCAACCTCGTCATCGACGGCCGGCGGAGCGCCCAGTACCGGCACGAGTTCGGCACCGACATGGTGCCCGAGCGTCCGGCGCCCGACAGCGAGGCGGACGCCGTCCTCGATACCTGGCTCGTCTCCGACGCCCTGGCCGAACTGTCCGTCGAGCACCGGTCGGTCATCGTGCACGCCTACTACGGCGGGCGCTCCGTGGCGGAGATCGCCCGTGAGCTCGACATCCCGGAGGGAACCGTGAAGTCCCGCCTGCATTACGGCCTGCGCGCCCTGCGGCTCGCACTCCAGGAGAGGGGTGTGACAGAACGATGACCACCCATGACGAGTTCGCCACCTGGGATGCCGCCTACGTGCTGGGCGCTCTGTCGCCGACCGAGCGCCGCG
The DNA here is from genome assembly GCF_056755275.1 of Leifsonia sp. HAY1-4F. Classification (NCBI taxonomy): domain Bacteria; kingdom Bacillati; phylum Actinomycetota; class Actinomycetes; order Micrococcales; family Microbacteriaceae; genus Leifsonia; species Leifsonia sp. HAY1-4F. The sequence goes on along the minus strand of NZ_JBNDHX010000041.1, from coordinate 14,044 downwards.
AGTTCGAGGCGCACCTGCGCGAGTGCGAGCGGTGTGCTGACGCCGTGGGCGAGCTGGCCGGGATGCCGGGCATCCTGAGCCGGGTGCCGCGCGAGCAGGCGTTCGCGCTGCTCGACGAGGACGTCGCGACCGCCGACCGCGGAGAGGCACCGGGACCCTCAGCCGACATGCTGCCGTCACTCCTGCACCGCGTGCGCCGGCGGAGGGTGCGCGCCCGCTGGCTCGTGGCCGGTCTTTCGGCGGTGACCACGGCGATCCTCATCGGGATCGGCGCTTTCGTCCTTCCGTCCGTTCTCGCCCCGGCTCCCGCACCCGTCGCTGCCGTGGTGATGCATCAGGTCGAGCCGAGCCCGCTCAGCGCCGACCTGCGACTCACCTCCGAGCCCTGGGGCACCCGCGTCGAGTCGCGCTGCAGCTATGCCCGCATCGGCGGGGACAGCGGCCACGCCTGGGCGTACGCGATGGTGGTCACGGACCGTTCCGGCCACGAGCACCAGGTCTCCACGTGGACAGCGGACGAGGGCACCACGGCGACTCCGGTCGCGACGATCAGCCTGCCGCTGAAGGACATCGCCGCTGTCGATATCCGCTCGGCCGACAACGGGACGGTCCTGCTGCGCAGCACCTTCGGCTGACGACGAACGCCTGCCTAGTCCTCCGGGTGCGGCAGCCGGATGGTCGCCTCTTGCGCGACGCTCGCCACCAGCCGGCCCTCCCGCGTGAAGATGCGCCCCTGGGAGAGCCCCCGTCCGCCGCTCGCGGTCGGCGACTCCTGCACGTAGAGCAGCCACTCGTCCACGCGCGCCGGCCGGTGCCACCACATGGCGTGGTCGAGGCTCGCCGCCTTGAGCCCGGGAGTCGCCCACGCGATCCCGTGCCGGCGCATGACCGATTCCATGATCGTGTAGTCGCTGGCGTAGGCCAGCGCCGCGCGGTGGAGGCCCGGGTCGTCGGGCATGTCGCCGAGGGTCCGGAACCACACCGCCTGGTGCGCCACCCGATCCCCTTCGACGGAGAGGTAGATGGGGGAGGAGACGTGCCGCATGTCGAATGGCCGCTGGCTGGCCCAATACTGCGCGACCGGATGCTGCACATCCTCCAGCGTCGACGCGGTGGAGGGCAGGGTCTCCGGCTCCGGCAGGCCGTCCGGCATCGCCTCCTGGTGCTCCAGCCCCTCGTCCTCGGTCTGGAACGAAGCGATCATCGACAGGATCGGCAGCCCGTTCTGATACGCCTGCGTGCGCCGTGTCGAGAACGAACGGCCGTCGTGGATGCGGTCCACCGAGAACGTGATCGGGAAGTTCACATCGCCAGGCCGCAGGAAGTAGCCGTGCATCGAGTGGATGCTGCGCTCCGCATCCACGGTGCGCGTCGCGGCCATGATCGACTGCGCCAGCACCTGTCCGCCGAACACGCGGCCCAGCGGCATCCACTGCGACGGGCCGGTGAAGATGTCCTCGCTGGTGCGTGCCCCGGTGTCGGTGAGATCGAGCGCGGTCAGAAGAGAAGCCAGGGGCTCGGTCACAGTGCCTCCAAGTCGGTGGTGTGTTGGTAGTTTAGACAGCAGATGAGCCAGTCGTTTTCCCTTATGGATGCCCTCGCCGTCGCCGATCTGCAGACGTATCTGTCGAGGGCGGCCCGTGTCGAGGAAGGTTCCGTGCGCCTGATCGCCGGATCGGGGGTCCTCGCCGTCTACACGGCGATCCTGTATCCCCGCGGTCTGATGGACGAGACGCCCACCGTGCTGGGCCTGCGCACCTTCGCAGTCGACAGTGAGCCGGAGTTCGACGCGGTCGTGCCCATCCGCTCGCTGCTCGACCGGGTGGCGCGCGTGCGCGAGGGGGCCGAGGCCGCAGAGCTGCCCGATGACGTCCCGCGTGAGATCCGTCTCCCGCTCGAGGTCTCGACGGTCACCTGGGCTGGAATCTCCCCGCCGCGGGGCGGCTGGCGCAAGGTCGGCGAGGCGCCCTCCGCGCTGCTCCAGCAGACCGCCCAGGCCGGCGTGGCCGAGGTGGCTGCCGCGATTCCCTCCGGAACAGGGGAGCAGCTGGTCCAGCGCGTGCGCGCTGAAGTCTGGGGCCGCCCCATCGAGGGACTCGAGTACGTGCCGTGGGGCGCCAGCTTCGCCGCCGACAGTCTCGGCTTCCTCGGCGACGACGACACCGTCACCATCCACGAGACCGGCCCCTGGACCCGCCTCACCACCCGCCGGGGCCACACCCTCGTCCGCCGCCAGGCCTGGACCCTCCGCCGCTGACCCCTGCCCCCACTGTCGAGTACGCAAAGACTGCACGCGACACGCCGGTGGGGCGTGCAGTCTTTGCGGACTCGACGGTGGGGCGGGAGCGAGTCAGGCGCGGGCGGCGGCGCGGCCGGCCTGGCGCCCGGAGAAGAGGCAGCCGCCGAGGAAGGTGCCCTCGAGGGCACGGTAGCCGTGCATCCCGCCGCCGCCGAAACCGGCCGCCTCGCCCACGGCGAAGAGACCCGGAATGACGGATCCGTCGGCGTCGAGCGCTCGCCCCTCCAGGTCGGTCTCGATCCCGCCGAGGCTCTTCCGGGTCAGGATGTGCAGCTTGACCGCGATCAGGGGACCTGCCGCCGGGTCGAGCAGCTTGTGGGGCGAGGCCACCCGGATCAAACGGTCGCCACGGTACTTCCGCGCTGACCGGATCGCCGCCAGCTGCAGGTCCTTCCCGAAGTCGTTGTCCAGCTGCCCGTCCCGCTCGCGGATGTGGCGGGCGACGAGCCCGACGTCGAGCGGAACGTCGGCGATGCGCTGCATCCCGGTGAGCAGCTCGTCGAGCGTGTCCGCCACGACGAAATCCGCGCCCTTCTCCTTGAACGCCTCGACCGGCGCCGGCGCGCCTGGCGCGACACGTTTGGCGAGCAGACGCACATCCTTGCCGGTCAGATCGGGGTTCTGCTCGCTGCCGGACAGCGCGAACTCCTTCTCGATGATCTTCTGCGTCAGCACGAACCAGCTGTAGTCCGAGCCGGTCCGTCGCAGGTACTCCAGTGTCCCGAGCGTGTCGAAGCCTGGGAACAGTGGCGAGGGCAGCCGGTCGCCGCGCGCGTCCAGCCACAGCGAGGAGGGACCCGGGAGGATGCGGATGCCGTGCCGCTCCCAGACCGGGTTCCAGTTCTGGATGCCCTCGGTGTAGTGCCACATCCGGTCGCCGTTGATCAGGTGCGCGCCGGCCGTCTCCGCGATCCCGAGCATCCGCCCGTCCACATGAGCGGGGACTCCGGACAGCATCGAAGCGGGCGGCTCACCCAGCCGGCTCGGCCAGGCAGCGCGGACCAGGTCGTGGTTGCCGCCGATCCCTCCGGAGGCGACGATCACGACCGGCGCGCGGAGTTCGAAGTCCCCGACGACGTCGCGGTTGCTCGGCGCGCCGCGCTCCGCCGGGTCGGGAGCGAGCACGGCGCCGCGGACGCCCGTCACCCGTCCGCCCTCGACGATGAGCTCATCCACCCTGTGCCGGTTGCGGATCGCCGCGCGCCCGTTCAGAGCAGCCGAGTGGACCCGGCGAGCGAACGGTTCGACCACTCCGGGTCCGGTTCCCCACGTGATGTGGAACCGCGGGACGGAGTTGCCGTGTCCGCCCGCCATGCCGCTTCCCCGCTCCGCCCAGCCGACGACCGGGAAGAACCGGACGCCCTTCTCGTGCAGCCACGCGCGCTTCTCGCCGGCCGCGAACTGGAGGTACGCCTCCGCCCAGCGCCGTGGCCAGTGGTCCTCCGGGCGATCGAACGCCGCCGATCCGAACCAGTCGTCGTGGGCCAGCGCGAGGGAGTCATGGACGCCCATCCGACGCTGCTCCGGGGAGTCGATGAGGAACAGCCCGCCGAACGACCACCACGCCTGGCCGCCGAATGAGGCCGACGGCTCCTGCTCCACGATGAGGACGCGACGTCCCGCATCCAGAAGTTCGGACGCGGCGACGAGCCCGGAGAGGCCCGCCCCGACCACGATCGCGTCGGTCTCGCCGAGCTCGTCGGTGGCATCGGTCTCGGGCATCCGTGTCTCCTTCGGCAACGGGGCGGCAGGGAGGACTACTCCTCGAATGTGTTGACCATAGCGAACGCTGCTCGCTCCAGGTAACTCCAGAGCGTCTCCTCCTGCAGCGGCGGGAGGCCGAGCTCATCCACAGCGGTGCGCATGTGGGCCAGCCAGCGGTCGCGCGCCTCCGGGTTGACCCGGAACGGGTTGTGGCGCATCCGCAGTCGCGGGTGGCCGCGCTGCTCGCTGTAGGTGCCGGGGCCGCCCCAGTACTGCTCCAGGAACAGGGTGAGCCGCTCCTTCGCCGGACCCAGATCCTCCTCCGGGTACATCGGGCGGAGCACCGGGTCGTCGGCGACGCCGCGGTAGAAGGTGTCGACGAGGCGGACGAACGTGGGGTGGCCTCCGACCAGGTCGTAGAAGGCAGGCTGCGGGCCGATCGGGATGGTCATCCGGTGGTCCCTTCCGGGTTGCGCTTGGCTGCCGCTCGGGCCTTTCGCCCGGTGAGCGGCGGCTCGGGGGTGACGGTGGGATTCGGACGGGTCCGCGGTGGCTTCGCCCCCATGACGCTCGCGGCACTGTCGAAGCCGGTGAGGACGACGGCCGAGAGCGAAGGCAGCTTCACATCCAGCTCGTCCAGGGCCTGCTTGAGCCGCATGCGGAGCTCGCGGGAGACGTCGTCCCTCGCTGTCGTGCGTGTCTTCAGCACGATGCGGATGACCAAGGCGTCCGCCGAGATCGACTCGAGACCCCACAGCTCCGGCCTCTCGAGGATCCGCGAGCGCCACTTCGTGCTGGTCGCCAGCGCGTTCGCCGCCTCCAGCATCTTCGCCTGGACCGCCTCGATGTCGACGTCGTAGGGAACCGCCAGGTCGATGATGACGCGCGCCCAGCCCTGCGACATGTTGCCGACGCGGACGATTTCGCCGTTGCGGACGAACCACAGCGTCCCGTTCACGTCGCGCACCTGGGTGATGCGGATGCCGACCGCCTCCACGACGCCGGTGGCTGTGCCGAGGTCCACGATGTCGCCGACGCCCAGCTGGTCCTCCATCACCATGAAGAGGCCGTTCAGCACGTCCTTGACGATGTTCTGGGCTCCGAATCCGAGGCCGGCGCCGAGCGCGGCGGTCAGCAGGGCGAAGGAGCCGAGCACATTCGACGCGAAAATGTTGAGGATGAGGATCAGAGCGATGATCCCGATCGTCACGTTGACGATGTTCGAGAGCACGGAGCCGAGCGTGCGGGTGCGCTGAACGACGCGCACCGCGGCCAGCGGCGAGGCCATCAGCGCCTGCGTGTCGCTGACGTTCTGGCCCTTCTTCACTCCGCTCACGATGCGCGCGACCACATGCCGGATGACCACTCGCAGGATCCAGCTCAGCAAGAACGCGCCGCCGATGATGCACACCGCGGAGACGATGTTCCAGCCGGCCGCTACCGCCCACGCACCGACGTCTGCCCAGAAGCTCAGTTTCAGGATGCCCATACCGCACCGAGCCTAGCGAGGTGCGGCTTGATGGTGGCTGAACTCAGCGCTCGAGCAGACCGTGTTCGTAGGCGAAGATGACGGCGTGGACGCGGTCGCGGAGGTGGAGTTTCGCGAGCACGCGACCGACATGGGTCTTCACGGTGGACTCCGTCAGGTAGAACCGGGCGCCGATCTCGCCGTTGCTCAAGCCCTCGCCCATGGCGACGAGGATCTCGCGCTCGCGCGGGGTCAATGCCGCGGCAGGGTCGCTCCCCGACACCGTGCCGGGGCCACCGGTCGGCAATCGGTCGGCGAAGAGCTCCAGCATCGCCCGGGTGACGCGTCCGGAGACCGCCGCGTCGCCGGCGGCCACCGCGCGGACAGCGGCGGTCAGCTCCTCCGGCCGTGCGTCCTTGAGCAGGAAACCGCTGGCTCCCGCGCGCAGCCCGCCGAAGGCGTACTCGTCGAGGTCGAACGTGGTGAGGATGATGATGCGCGCTGCCGGGTTCGCGTCCACGATGCGCCGGGTCGCCTCGATGCCGTCGAGCGCGGGCATCCGAACATCCATGAGCACCACGTCCGGCCGCAGTTCGTTTGCGAGACCCACCGCCTGCGCGCCGTCGGCTGCCTCGCCGACGACCGTGAGGTCCTGCTCCGCTTCGAGCACCATGCGGAATCCCAGGCGAACGAGCTGCTGGTCGTCGACGAGGAGGATGCGGATGGGCTCGGTCACGGGGTCTCCTCGGGGGTGCGGGCAGGCTCGATGGCGGGGCCGGGCTCGGCGGCGGGGGCAGTGGATGCGCGTGCGGTGTCAGCGGTCGTTGCGGATGCGGACCCGCCCAGGGCAGACGGGCTGAGCCGCGCAGCATCCTGGATCGCGTTGAACGCCGCGCGCACGCGCCAGCCACCGCCGCGCCGCGGGCCGGCCTCGAGCGTGCCGCCGTACAGGCTGACCCGCTCGCGCAGCCCGATCAGCCCGCGTCCCGATCCCTGTCCCGCCGCGGGATGCAGTGCCGCGTCGTCGTCGACCGTCACGATCACGGTCTCGGGCCGGAAGACGATCACCACGCGCACTGCCGTGGCGGACGCCGCGTAGCGGAGGGCGTTGGTCAGTCCCTCCTGCACCACGCGGAAGACCGTCAACTGCTGACCGACGTCTTCCGGAGGGCTCCCCGACACCGTGATGCGCACCGGCAGACCGGCGGCGCGGAAGGTCGCGACGAGGTCGCCCAGGTCGCCGACACCCGGCTGGGGTTCGCGCGATGCCGCGTCCGTGTCGCCGTCCCGCAGCACGCCCAGCAGCCGGCGCATGTCCGCGAGGGCGCCGCGCCCGGTCTCGGCCACCAGTCGCATCGTCTCGGCCGGCCGCGCACCCGGCTCGGGCCGCCCTGGTCCAGAAGCCACCGCCGCGCCTGCCTCGGCCACCCGTGCGGACCCGTCCGCGAGCGTGATCATCACGGTGAGGCTGTGCGACACGATGTCGTGCATCTCGCGGGCGATCCGGCTGCGTTCGGCCGCGGCGGCGATCTCCGCCTGCTGGTCCCGCTCCCGGGCGAGCTGGCGCGCCCGGTCGATCAGCGCGTCGAGGTATCGCCTCCGATTGCCGACGTTGCTGCCGATCAGCACGGCCACGACCGAGAAGGACAGGACGAGGATTCCGGATGGGACGGCCGCCGTCTGCAACGGCGTGAACACCTTCGCCTCCGCCAGGAGCGCCTCCGCCGCCACGCCCATGATGGTCACGGCCGAGGTGATGCCGAACGACACCCAGGCCGACCGGATGGAGCGGTACACCGCCAGCGCATAGAGCGCCAGCAGGGTGGGCACCACATCCATGTCGCGTCCGAGGAAGACGCTCGCGCCGAGCAGGGCTGTCGCGATCGCGAAAACAACCGCAGGCCGGTGCCGCCGGGCGACGAGCGCCAGGCCCGCGATGCCGGACAACACCAGGTGGACGATCTCCTGCACACTCGGGTGGAGAACCGAGACGACGATCCCGCCGATCATCGCCGGTACCAGGTACGCACCGGCGACGATCAGGTCGAGGGTGAGCGGATGCGCCGCCAGGAAGCGGCGGATCACCCCGGGCGGTCTCGGAAGTTCGAGACCGCGGGGGTTCTCCGTCGTCGTCGCGTCCAGGCTCACGCGCGGATCAGGTGTCCCTGTTCTGGAGGAGGATCGCACCGGCCACGAACGACACCACAGCCCAGACGAGGACGGTGACGATGTTCGCCCACACCTCGAGGCCGCCGTTCGCGAGGCCCGCCATCCCGCCGCCGGCGTTGCTGAGGAGGTACCGCCCGGCGTCGGCGACCCACTGCGTGTTGGTCAGGCTGGAGACCAGTCCCGCGATGATGGGAAGCACAAGCAGGACGCCGAGCGCCCCGGCGATCCCGCCGGCCGTCGACTTCAGGATCGCGCCGACGCCGAGCGCGAAGACGGCCACCAGCCCGAGGTAGGTGGCGGCGCCGACGATCGCCCAGAGGGTGTCCCAGCTGAACAGGTCGCCGGTGTAGCCCTTGGAGGTGAGGATCGGCACCACGACCGCCCAGGATGCGGCGGAGCTGATGAGCCCGACGACGAACGCGACGACGAAGAGCACGAGTGTCTTCGCGGCGAACAGGGGGAACCGGCGCGGCACCGCCGCGAAGGAGGAGCGGATCATCCCGGTGGAGAACTCCCCGGTCATGACGAGCGCGCCGAGCACCGCGATGACGAGCGATGCGAACGTGAGGCCCGCGGTCGCTGCGGTCGTCGCGAAATGGGCTGCCGCTGCCAGGGCGCGCGCGCTGTCCGGCCCCTGGGCACGTTTGAGAAGGTCGTCGTGGCTCGGGATGACGGCGGCGACGAGCAGGCCGATGCCCACGACGAGGACGACGGCGCTGACCAGGGTCCACAAGGTCGAGCGGAGCGTGCGCAGCTTGATCCATTCCGAGCGGACGACGCGCGGGAACGTGAGCCGTGTGTTCGCCGAGTGCGAGTGCGTGGCGGCAGGCGGGGTGGATGTGGCGGTGCTCATCGGCTGATCTCCGTGCGGTATTCGACGTCGTCCTGGGTGAGCTCGAGGTAGGCCTCTTCGAGAGATGCGCTGAGCGGGGTCAGCTCGTGCAGCACGATCCCCTCACGCGCCGCGGTCTCGCCGATCTGCGCGGCGGTGAGGCCGGTGATCTCGAGGAGCTGCGCCTCGAGACCGGTCACGGCGACGTCCGGGCTGGACACCGCCCGCGCCAGCTCCTCCGCCTGCGGGGTGCGCACGCGCACGGCCTGGCGGGCGGCGCCGGCGAGGATGGTCTCGACGGGGGCGTCCGCGAGCACGCGACCGCGGCCGAGGACGACGATGTGGTCGGCAGTCTGCGCCATCTCGCTCATCAGGTGCGACGAGAGGAAGACCGTACGGCCCTGTCCGGCGAGGTGCCGTGCGAACTGGCGGACCCAGAGCACGCCCTCGGGGTCGAGGCCGTTGACCGGCTCGTCGAGGATGAGCGTCGCCGGGTCGCCCAGCATGGCCGCCGCGATTCCGAGGCGCTGGCCCATCCCGAGGGAGTAGCTGCCGACGCGCTTCCCGGCCACCGAGTCGAGGCCCGTCATGCCGATGACCTCGTGCACCCGGCGCTTCGGGATGCCGTGGGTGGCGGCCATGGCCAACAGGTGCGAGTAGGCGGTCCGGCCGGTGTGGACGGCCTTCGCCTCGAGCAGAGCGCCCACCTCGGTGAGGGGGGAGCGGAATTCGGCGTAGTGCTTGCCGTTGATGAGCGCGGTCCCGCGGGTCGGGCGATCGAGTCCCATGATCACGCGCATGGTCGTGGACTTCCCGGCGCCGTTCGGACCGAGGAAGCCGGTGACCTTGCCAGGCTGGATGGTGACGGAGATGTCGTCGACGGCGGTCTTCGAGCCGAAGCGCTTGGTGAGGTGATCGAGTTGGATCATGGTTCCGAGACTAGGGCCCGCAGACCCCGGGCGACATCGTCCCGCAGTACGACGGACCGCATCCCCGGACGTCGCCGGCTGGTGCCGGGTCTCCCGTCCGGGAATGCGGTCGGTTTCAGGCCAAGACGACCCTTCGTCAGGAGGCCGCGCTACTGGACGCCGACCAGCTGCGCGTCCCGCTGCTGCGCGGCGAGCGCCCGCTCCACGCCGGCGAGGTTCTCGACCACCATGCGACGCAGGGCGGCCGGCTCCGGGTTGGCATCGAGCCAGGCGCGCGTGGCGTCCCGCAGCTCATCGTTCGCGAGCGGCGCCGGGTACATGCCTCCGACGAGATACTCCGCGATCTTGTAGCTGCGGGAGGCCCAGACATCCTGCAGAGTCGTGAAGTACGGCTCGATGAAGGCCGCGAGCACGTTCTTGTCCTTCGCGCGCTGGAACCCGATGCCGGTGTAGCGGACGATCGTGTTCGGCAGGCTGTCCGAACCGAACACCGAGTCCCACGCCGCCTGCTTGCCCTCGAGCGTCGGGATGCTCGCCCGCGCTTGAGCCGCGAACTGGCCGCCGTTCGCGGTGTTGTCCGCCTCCAGGGCCGCGTCGATCTCGGCGGTGCCGGCGGCGCCACCCGCGACGAGCGCGATGAGCAGCTCCCACGAGAGGTCCGTATCGATGGTCAGCCCGTCGAGGGTGATCGAGCCGTCACGCAGCGCGGTGATCGTCGCGAGCTGCTCGTCGGTGGAGGCGAGAGCGGCGAAGAACTTCACGAACTGGAACTGCGCATCGCTGCCCGCCTCGGCGGCGCGGGCCAGCTCCCAGAGCGCGTCGGCCGCATCCTGAGCCGTCTCGGTCTGCCGCTCCGGCGCCACATACGTGGTCGCCGCGAGGACGAGCTGGTTCAGCGTGGTGCGGATGGTCGTCGACTCGGTCTCGGAGGCGATGTTGCCGAGGACCAGGCGGACGTAGTCGCTCGCGCTCGTCTCCGCGTCGCGGGTCGCATCCCAGGCCGCACCCCACACCAGGGAGCGGGCGAGCGGGCTCTCGATGTCGGACAGGTGCTCGATCGCCACCGTCAGCGAGGCCTCGTCGAGACGGATCTTCGCGTAGGCGAGGTCGTCGTCGTTGATGAGCACGAGGTCCGGACGGCGTGTGCCCGCAAGGCCCGGGACCTCGGTGCGCTTGCCGTCCACATCCAGTTCCAGGCGCTCGTCGCGGACGAGGCTCTGCTTACCGTCGTCGTCCGTCGTCAGGTTGTAGAGGCCGATCGCGAGCCGGTGCGGGCGGATCGTCGGATAGTCGGCCGGGGCAGACTGCAGCACCGCGAAGGAGGTGATGACGCCATCCGCATCCACCTCAATCTCCGGACGCAGCGTGTTGACGCCGGCGGTCTCCAGCCACTTCGTCGACCAGTCGCTCAGGTCGCGGCTGCTGGTCGCCTCGAGTTCGACCAGGAGGTCCGTGAGCTCGGTGTTGCCGTGCGCGTGCTTCTTGAAGTACTGCGCGACTCCGGCGAGGAAGTCCTCCTGGCCGACCCAGGCGACGAGCTGCTTGAGCACCGAGGCGCCCTTGGCGTAGGTGATGCCGTCGAAGTTGACCTGCACGTCCTCCAGATCGTTGATCGTGGCGACGATGGGGTGCGTCGACGGCAGCTGGTCCTGCCGGTACGCCCAGCTCTTCTCCATGGCGGCGAACGTCGTCCACGCCTCGGTCCACTCGGTGGCCTCCGCGGTGGCGAGGGTCGAGGCGTACTCGGCGAACGACTCGTTCAGCCAGAGGTCGTTCCACCACTTCATGGTCACGAGGTCGCCGAACCACATGTGGGCCAGCTCGTGGAGGATGGTGACGACCCGGCGCTCCTTGATGGCGTCGGTCACCTTGGAGCGGAAGACGTAGGTCTCGGTGAAGGTCACGGCACCGGCGTTCTCCATCGCGCCCGCGTTGAACTCGGGAACGAAGAGCTGGTCGTACTTCTCGAAGGGGTACGGGTAGTCGAAGCGCTCCTCGTAGAAGGCGAATCCCTCGCGCGTCTTGTCGAAGATGTAGTCGGCGTCGAGGAACTCCGACAGGCTCTTCCGGGTGTAGACGCCGAGCGGGATGATGCGGCCGTCGCTGCTCGTCAGCTGGCTGTGGACCGACTGGTACGGACCCGCGATGAGGGCGGTGATGTACGAGGAGATGACGGGCGTCGGCGCGAACGACCAGACCTTCGTGCCATCGCCGGCGTCCTGCGGCGCGGGCGTGGGGGAGTTGCTCACGACCGCCCAGTGCGCGGGAGCGGTGACGGTGAAGGTGAACTCCGCCTTCAGATCCGGCTGCTCGAACACCGCGAACATCCGCCGGGAGTCCGGGACCTCGAACTGGCTGTAGAGGTACACCTCGCCGTCGACCGGGTCGACGAACCGGTGCAGGCCCTCGCCGGTGTTCGTGTAGATCGCGTCGGCGACGACCGTCAGCTCGTTCTCGTCCTTGAGGCCGTCGAGCTGGATGCGCACCCCGTCGCTCACGGCGGCCGGGTCGAGCTCCACACCGTTGAGGGTGACGGAGTGGACCGTCCGGGTGATCGCGTCGATGAAGGTCGACGCGCCCTCCGTGGCAGAGAACCGCACCGTGGTGGTGCTGCGGAAGGTCTCGGGCCCGGTCGTCAGGTCGAGGCTGACGTCGTAGCTCCGGGTGCGGACGAGCGACGCGCGCTCCTGTGCTTCGGTGCGTGTGAGGTTTTCTCCGGGCAACGCTTGCTCCTTGAGGGTGGGAAGGCTTCCGAGTGGATGGCGTGGATCGTGTCCACCCGATCCACCTTAGCCACCGGCGCCGACGCCGTCGGTGGCCATCTCTAGACTGTGGATATGCGCATCCACATCGCCACCGATCACGCCGGACTCGACTTCAGCACTTACCTGCAGGAGCATCTGACGGCGGCCGGCCACGAGGTGATCGACCACGGACCGGTCGAGTACGACCCGATCGACGACTACCCCTCCTTCTGCATCAATGCGGCAGCTGCCGTCGTCCGCGACCAGCAGGCGGGGGTGGAAGCCCTGGGCATCGTCTTCGGCGGCTCCGGAAACGGCGAGCAGATCGCGGCCAACAAGGTGCGCGGCGCCCGCGCCGCCCTCGTCTGGAGCGAGTCGACGGCGCTGCTCGCCCGCCAGCACAACGATGCGAACGTGATCGCGATCGGCGCCCGGCAGCACACGGTCGAAGAGGCGACGGGCTTCATCGACGCCTTCATCGCCGAGCCCTTCTCGTTCGAGGAGCGCCACGTCCGCCGCATCGCACAGCTCGCTGAGTACGAGGCCACCGGCGACATCGCGGGCAAGCACCTGGATCGCTGATGCCCGAGGGTCACTCCGTCCACCGCATCGCCAAGCAGTTCGCCGTCAACTTCGTCGGCCATCAGGTGTCGGTGTCGTCGCCGCAGGGCCGGTTCGCCGCTGGCGCCAACCGCATCGACGGGCACGTCATGACCGACGCGCGCGCGGTCGGCAAGCAGATGTTCCTGGAGTTCGACAACGGGCTCTGGCTGCGCGTCCACCTCGGGCTGTACGGGGCGTGGGATTTCGCGGGCGACATCAGCATCGATCCGACCATCGCCAGCGCGAACGGACGGATGGGGCAGACCAACCAGCGCGGCACCGACCTGGGCGGCACGACCACCCTCGAGGCGCCGATCCTCGACAGCGCGGGTGAGAACTCCCTCCACTCGATCGGGGCTCCGCGCCGGACCCGGCTCCGCATGGCCGAGTCCGAGAAGGTGGAGCCGGAGATCACGACCTTCCCGCCTGAGCCGATCGGGCAGGTGCGTGTCCGGCTGCTGACCGACACCGCCGTCGCCGACCTGCGCGGGCCGACCGCCTGCGAGGTGCTCGACCCGGCCGAAGTGGATGCGGTGATCGCCAAGCTGGGACCCGATCCCCAGGTCGACGACAGTCCGCAGGCCGAAGAGCGTTTCGTCTCGATCGTGCGACGCAAGCCGACCTCCATCGCTCTGCTGCTCATGGACCAGAGCGTGGTGAGCGGGATCGGCAACGTGTACCGTGCCGAACTCCTGTTCCGTGCCCGGCAGAACCCACACACCCCTGGTAAGAAGGTGCCGGAGGAAACGGTCCGTGCGCTCTGGCGCGACTGGGTGCACCTGCTGCGCATCGGCGTCCAGACCGGGCAGATGATGACGATGGACGACCTCGACGACGACTCCTACCGCCGCGCGATGGCCAGCCGCGACGACCGGCACTGGGTGTACAAGCGCGAGGGTCTGCCGTGCCGGGTGTGCGGCACGAACATCGTGATGGAGGAGCTGGGCGCGCGCAAGCTGTACTGGTGCCCGGTGGATCAGGCGTAGGAGAGACGATGAGACAGAACCCGAGCTTCGCGCTGGCCGATCCCGACGAGCTGAAACGCCTCGTCCGCGAGAATCCGTGGGCCACCTTCGTCAGCAGTACCGCGAACGGCCTGGTCGCCTCCCACTATCCCGTCATCCTCGACGAGACGCGGGAGGAGCTGGCACTGCTGAGCCACGTCGGCCGCCCGGATGAGCAACTGCACGAGCTGGGCGAGCACGAGTTGCTCGTCATCGTGCAGGGACCGCACGGCTACATCTCCTCGAGCTGGTACGACGACAACCCAGCGGTTCCGACGTGGAACTTCGTCAC